>JAFUBF010000335.1 GCA_017460325.1 Clostridia bacterium
AACAAGATCAAGGGCCTGGATGCCTACCTGAGCCCGGAGATGAAGTCAACGGGCGAGGCCATCGGGTATGATGACAAGCTGAACCGCGCCCTGTACAAGGCCCTTCAGGCGGCCGGAACCAAACTGAAAAATTACGGGACGGTTCTGGCGACCATCGCAGACCGGGACAAGGAGGAGTCCCTGGACCTGATCCGCCGTTTCTACAACCTGGGATTCAACATTCAGGCAACCATGGGGACGGCCCAGTTCCTCAAGGAACACGGAATCAGGACGCATGCCGTACGGAAGATCAGTCAGGACAGTTCGGAGATCCTGGACAGCATCCGCGCCGGTCATGTGGCCTATATCATCAATACCCGGGAAATCGGGGAGGCGGATTCCATGAGCGACGGTCTCCTGATTCGCCGCTGTGCCACAGAGAACAATGCCACCATTTTCACCACGCTGGATACGGTGCGCGTGCTCCTGGATGTACTGGAAGAGACGACGCTGACCATTTCGACCATTGATGCGTGAGGTCAGGGATGAAACAGACAGTTCTGACAATCGAATCAAACCGGCCGGTCACCGCCTCCGTATATCGCATGGACCTGCGCGGAACGGGGTTGGAGGAGCAGCGCCCCGGCCAGTTCGTCAACATCCGCCTTGCGGGACATTTTCTGCGCCGCCCCATTTCCGTATATGACTGGGAAGGGGACCGGCTGACCGTCCTGTACAAGACGGTGGGTCATGGAACCGAGCAGCTTTCTCGGATGCAGAGCGGGGAAACGCTGGATGTGCTGACCGGACTCGGAAACGGGTACGACCTGGGGAAGGCAGGGGAAACCCCCCTGCTCCTGGGTGGCGGCGTTGGCGTTCCGCCTCTGTATCTGCTGGCCAAATGCCTTCTGGCAAAGGGGTGCATCGTGAGGGCGGTCCTGGGATTCAATACCCGGGAGGAGGTCTTCGGGGAGAAGGCGTTCCGTGCTCTCGGATGTGAGGTGACCGTGACGACGGCGGATGGCAGTTACGGCATGCGAGGCTTTGTAACGGACGCTCTTCCTGACACGTACAGTTACTTTTACACCTGCGGGCCCGAGCCGATGCTGCGGGCCGTGTACCGGGCGACAAATACCTCCGGCCAGTTTAGTTTTGAGGAACGCATGGGCTGCGGATTCGGGGCGTGCATGGGCTGCAGCTGCAAGACCGTTACCGGCCAGAAACGCATTTGCCGGGAGGGGCCTGTGCTTGAAAAGGAGGAGATCCTGTGGGCAGACTGAGTACGGTTCTTTGCGGCATTGAGCTTGACAATCCGGTCATCCCCGCCAGCGGTACCTTCGGTTTCGGATGGGAGTTTGCGGAGTGGTATGACATCAACTGCCTGGGGACCTTCAGCTTCAAGGGCACCACGAAAGAGCCCCGGTTCGGCAACCCGACGCCCCGTATTGCGGAGTGCGCATCGGGGATGATCAATGCCGTGGGGCTGCAGAATCCCGGCGTGGATCGGGTGATCCGGGAGGAGCTGCCGAAACTATCGCAGGTCTTCCATAAGAAGGTCATGGCAAATGTCAGCGGCTTCAGTGTGGATGACTATGCCTCTACCTGTGAACGCCTGGATGCCCAGGAACAGGTGGGCTGGCTTGAGGTGAATATCAGCTGTCCCAATGTACACGGAGGCGGAATGAGCTTCGGCACGGATCCTGCCGCGGCGGCAGAGGTAACCCGGGCGGTCAAAAAGGTGACCCATAAACCGGTCATTATGAAGCTGAGCCCGAACGTGACAGATATTACGGCCATTGCCCGGGCCTGCGAGGAGGCGGGGGCAGATGGCATCAGCCTGATTAACACCCTGCAGGGAATGCGAATCAACCTGAGAACCCGGCAGCCGGTGCTGAAAAACGTGATGGGCGGCGTCAGTGGCCCGGCAGTTTTCCCGGTGGCCCTTCGCATGGTCTGGCAGGTTTGCCGGGCAGTCCGGATACCGGTCATCGGCATGGGCGGTATCACGACGGCAGAGGATGTGCTGGAGATGATGATGGCCGGCGCGGTCGCCTGTGAGGTGGGCGCAGCCAATCTGGTGGATCCCTGTGCCTGCAAACGGATCATTGAGGATCTGCCTTCGGCAATGGATAAATATGGTATAAAGAGTCTGAGTGAGCTTGGCCGGGCCTGATGAGGACAGAAGCAGCAGCCCGGGGAACCGGGTTGCTGTTTATAAAAAAAGGAGGATATTGAGATGGGAAGAGATGTAATTATTGCCTGCGATTTCCCGAATGCAGAAACGACACTGACATTCCTTGACCGGTTTACCGGACGGAAGCCTTTCGTAAAAATCGGTATGGAACTGTTTTACGGTGCCGGACCGGACATTGTACGAACGGTGAAAGCCCGGGGGCATCAGGTATTTCTGGACCTGAAACTTCACGATATCCCCAATACGGTGAAAAAATCCATGACGGTCCTGCGGGATCTGGGTGCGGACATTGTCAACCTGCACGCGGCAGGAACGGTACAGATGATGGAGGCGGCGCTGGAAGGCCTGACCCGGCCGGACGGAACACGCCCGCTGCTGATTGCCGTTACCCAGCTGACCAGCACGGACCAGACGGCCCTTGAAAATGAACTTCTGATTAAACGGCCGATGCCCGAGGTAGTCATGCATTATGCCATGAATGCCAAAAAGGCAGGACTGGACGGCGTGGTGTGCAGCCCGCTGGAGGCCACGGCGGTGCATGAAACCTGCGGGTCAGAGTTCCTGACGGTGACCCCCGGTGTCCGGTTTGCGGACGGGGACAGGGGAGATCAGAAACGCGTCATGACGCCGGCAGAGGCGGCAAAAGTGGGCAGTGATTTCATTGTGGTTGGACGGCCCATTACGGCAGCTGCGGATCCGGTGGCGGCCTATGAACGCTGCATCCGTGAATTTGTTGGCTGAACAGAGGCGTCCGGGGAAACCCGGAGAAAGGAATGCGAAAGATGACAAGAGAAGAACAGAGCCGGCTGATTGCGGGCGATCTGCTGAAAATTAAAGCGGTCTTTTTCAGACCGGATGAGCCGTTTACCTGGGCCAGCGGCATCAAGAGCCCGGTGTACTGTGACAACCGTCTGACCCTGACGGCACCCGAGGTGCGGGATGACGTGGAAAATGCCCTGGCTGAGACCATCCGCAGGGAGTATCCGGAGGCGGAGGTTCTGATGGGAACCAGCACGGCAGGCATTGCCCACGCCGCGATTACGGCGCATATTCTTAAAATGCCCATGGGCTATGTGCGCAGCGGCGCGAAGGATCATGGCCGTCAGAATCAGATTGAGGGAAAGCTGGAACCCGGCCAGAAGGTCGTGGTGGTGGAGGACCTCATTTCGACCGGCGGCAGCGTGCTGGAGGTCGTGGAGGTGCTTCGGGCGGCCGGTGCACAGGTTCTTGGAATCGTGAGTATCTTCACATACGGTATGAAGAAGGGCCTTGAGCGGCTGGCTGCTGCCGATGTCCGGAACATCTCGCTGACCAATTTTGATGTCATTGCGGATGAGGCGGCCAAACAGGGATATATCCGTGAGGAAGATGTGGCGCGGCTGATCCGGTTCAGGAACAATCCGCAGGATGAATCCTGGCGGGAGTGACCGACGATTGGCGACTCCTTTCTGAGGGAGGGGGCCGATGTCACGGGATGGATCGTCCGGAAAACGGAATTTCATCATACGGAGCCGAAAGCCAAAGCGACGTGAGAAGGAATGGGGCCGGTGCTCGGCACCGGTTTGTCAGGGAATGTCTCCCATTAATCATACGGTGCCGAAAGCCAAAGCGACATGATAAGGAGTAAAAATGAGAAGTGTAATTGATGTTCCCGATCTGACACTCGGGGAACTGGATCGCCTGATGGATACGGCGGAGGATATCATTGCGCGGCCGGATCAGTACAGTGAGCTTTGCCATGGGAAAAAGCTGGCAACGCTGTTCTTCGAGCCCAGCACACGTACACGGCTCAGTTTTGAGGCGGCCATGTATGAACTGGGCGGCCATGTGCTGAGCGTGACGGGCGCCGGGACCAGTTCTGCGGCCAAGGGCGAAAGTGTGGCGGATACGGCCAAGACGGTGTCCTGCTATGCGGACATCATTGCCATGCGTCATCCCAAGGAAGGCGCGGCACTGGTGGCGGCCAACAACGCCTCGGTTCCGGTCATTAACGCAGGGGATGGCGGGCACTGCCATCCGACCCAGACCCTGGCTGATCTGCTCACCATTCGTCGGGAAAAGGGACGGCTTGACCACCTGACGGTGGGGCTTTGCGGGGATCTCAAGTTCGGACGGACGGTGCACAGCCTGATTACGGCCATGAGCCGATATGAAGGTCTGCAGTTTGTGTTGATCAGCCCGGATGAACTGAAGATTCCGGGGTATGTGGAAAAGGACTGCCTGAAGAAAAAGGACATTCCCTATACGCAGACCACCAGCCTTGAGCAGGTGATCGGCGATCTGGATATTCTGTACATGACCCGTGTCCAGCGGGAGCGCTTCTTCAATGAGGAGGATTACCTGCGCCTCAAGGACAGTTACATTCTGACGCCGGAGAAAATGAAAAAGGGCCGGCCGGACCTGTGCGTCATGCATCCCCTGCCGCGGGTGAATGAAATCAGCGTTGCCGTGGACGATGATCCGCGTGCCTGCTACTTCAAGCAGGTTCTGAACGGAAAATACATGCGTATGGCCCTGATTCTGATGTTGCTCAAGGAGGCGGGAAGAATATGAACGTAGATGCCATTCGGGACGGAATCGTCATTGATCATATCACGGCTGGACTGGGACGGAGACTGTACAGCCTGTTGGGCCTGGAAGATGCCCGGGTGCCGGTGGCACTGCTGACCAACGTCAGTTCCGCCAAGCTGGGGCGCAAGGATATCATCAAGGTAGATGCGAACATTCCTGTGGATTTTAACGTCATCGGTTACGTGGATCCCGGGGCCACGGTCAACATCATCCGGGATGGCAACCTGGTGGAGAAAAAGCAGATTGACATGCCGGAAATCCTGGTAAATGTTGTCCGCTGCAAAAATCCCCGCTGCATTACCAGTTGTGAACAGGAACTGACCCATAAATTTCGTCTTTCCAACCGCGAGAAAAAGGAATACCGGTGCATTTACTGCGAAACCAAAGCGGCGCATTTGTGGGAACTGAACAAATAAAAAGCGAAAAACACGAACGTTATAAAAGGCGAACGTTCGTGTTTTTCTTTATTTACCGGTATATTTTGACATTTTGGGTTGACATCGTTCGGAAATGGGAGTAAACTGTGCCGGAATTCCGCTCGAGGGGCATGGAACGAAGCGTTCCTGCCGGGGCGATACGGGGAGGAAAACAGATGAAAAAAGTCGGGATAATCATGGGAAGCGACAGTGATCTGCCGGTCATTCGCAAGGCGACGGATCAGCTGAAGGCACTGGATATTCCCTTTGAAGTTCATGTGTATTCCGCACACCGTACACCAGCTGAGGCGCGGGATTTTGCCCTCAATGCCCGTACACGCGGGTTCGGTGTCATAATTGCAGCGGCGGGAATGGCGGCGCACCTGGCCGGTGCGATTGCCGCCGGCACTACGCTGCCGGTGATTGGAATTCCCTGCACGGGGCCGTGCCTGGAGGGGCTGGATGCGCTGCTGAGCACCGTACAGATGCCAACCGGCATTCCGGTGGCCACTGTGGCGGTGAACGGCGGCGCCAATGCCGCATTGCTGGCTGCCCAGATTCTGGCCGTGGAGGATGCGGCGCTGGCAGCAAAACTGGACGGGAAACGCGCTGCGGATGCGGCGGCGGTTCTTGAAAAGGACGCGGGAATCGCGGAGAGACTCTGATTCACTGAATCAATCAACCAGAATAGGAGAGACCAACATCGAAAAACAGCTTGTGTACACGGGAAAAACCAAGAACGTTTACGCACTGCCCAACGGCAACTATGAACTGCTGTTCAAGGATGACTGCACCGGCAAGGACGGCGTGTTTGATCCCGGTGAAAACAGCATCGGACTGACCATCGAGGGTGTCGGCGATGTCAATCTGCGCATGAGCATTTATTTCTTTGAGAAGATCAATGCGGCCGGCATCAGCACACACTTTGTCAGTGCCGATCTGGCGCGGACCACCATGGAGGTCAGGCCTGCGAAAGTGTTCGGTAAGGGACTGGAGGTCATCTGCCGTTACAAGGCGGTGGGCAGCTTCTACCGCCGTTACAGCGATTATATTGAGGAAGGGGCAGATCTGCCTGCCTATGTGGAGACCACGTTCAAGAACGATGCCAAGGGCGATCCGCTGGTGACCCGGGATGGCCTGATCGATCTGGGGGTCATGTCCGGAAAGCAGTACGATGACATCAAGGAAATGACCCAGAAAATTACCAAAATCGTTGCCGATGACATGAAGGAAAAGGGTATGGAGCTCTATGACATCAAGTTCGAGTTCGGATACGATGCCGAGGGGCGGGTCATGCTGATCGATGAGATTGCCAGCGGCAACATGCGGGTCTATAAGGACGGCAAATATATTGATCCCATGACACTCAGCAAGCTGTTTTTCGCGTAAGCGAAAACAGCTTTTTCGTGCCAGAATTTATCACAGGAGAGACGAGACATGGGCGGATTCTTTGGAATCACATCCAGGCAGGACAGCATGCTGGATGTATTCTTCGGTGTTGATTATCACAGTCATCTGGGAACGCGCCGGGCGGGAATGGCAGCCTGGGACCGGGAACTGGGCCTTCAGCGGAAGATCCACAATATCTGTAACGCTCCCTTCCGGACCAAGTTTGAGCACATTTTTGAGGAGATGCGCGGCGACAGCGTGATCGGCTGTATCAGCGACAGTGATCCGCAGCCGCTGCTGATTCGCTCGAGCCTTGGGACTTATGCCATCTGCATGACCGGTGTGATCAACAATTCGGAGGATCTGATCCGTCAGTACCTGAGTTTCAGCGGCGGGCACTTTGACAGCATGACCGGCGGCCGAATCAATCAGACAGAACTGCTGAGCGCCCTCATTAACCAGAAAAGCAACTTTGCGGAAGGGATTCTGTTTGCGCAGAATTCCATCGTGGGGACCGCCTCCATTCTGATTCTGACGGAACAGGGACATATCATTGCCGCACGGGACAAGGTGGGGCGTCTTCCGGTGTCCATTGGCCGGCGGGAGGACGGGTATGCCGTTGCCTTTGAGAGCTTTGCCTACCATAAACTGGGATTTGAGGATGTAAAGGAACTGGGGCCCGGGGAAATCGTGGAGCTGACGCCGGATGAAATGAAGGTACTGGCACCGGCCGGGGAGAAAAAACGGATCTGCTCCTTCCTCTGGAGTTACTACGGCTATCCCACCTCTACGTATGAGGGGGTTAATGTGGAGGAGATGCGCTACCGCAACGGCGCTATCCTGGCGGAAAATGATCAGATGGAGAAGCCGGATGTCCCCATTGATTATGTGGGCGGTGTGCCGGACAGCGGAACGCCGCATGCCATCGGGTATGCCAACCGCAGCGGGAAACCCTTTGCCCGGGCCTTCATCAAGTATACGCCGACCTGGAGCCGCAGTTTTATGCCGGCCAGCCAGATCGACCGGGACAAGATTGCCAAGATGAAGCAGATTCCGGTCAGCGAACTGATTCGGGGCAAGAACCTGCTGTTCGTGGATGACAGCATTGTACGGGGCACGCAGCTTCGGGAAACGGTGGAGTTTCTCTATGAGAACGGCGCTCAGTCCGTTCACATGCGAAGCGCCTGCCCGCCCATCATGTATGCCTGCAAGTACCTGAATTTCAGCCGTTCAAACAGCGACCTTGAACTCATTGCCCGCCGGGTGATTCTGGAACTGGAGGGGGAGGAAGGGTTTAAGTACATTGATGAATACGCGGATGGCAGTACCGAACGCGGGAAGAAGCTGCGTGAGGTGATCTGTGAACAGATGCATTTTGCCTCCCTGGAATTCCAGACCCTGGAGGGAGTGATCCGGGCCATCGGCCTGGATCCCTGTGAGCTCTGTACGTACTGCTGGAACGGAAAGGAATAAGACATGATTGAAAATTCAAGATCCGAGGCCTATGCGGCGGCAGGGGTTGACATTACGGCCGGCTACCGGGCAGTGGAGCTGATGAAAAAGCATATCCGGCGGACGGAAACGCCGGGAGTCTGTTCGGATGTGGGCGGCTTCGGGGGCCTGTTTGAGCCGGACCTGACGGGCATGGAGCATCCCGTGCTGGTCTCCGGAACGGATGGCGTTGGGACAAAGCTGAAGATCGCGTTCCTCATGGACCGGCACGATACAGTGGGCATTGATTGTGTGGCCATGTGCGTCAATGACATCATCTGCTGCGGGGCACAGCCCCTCTTCTTCCTTGACTATATCGCCTGCGGCAAAAACGTGCCGGAGCGCATTGAACAGATCGTCCGGGGTGTCTGCGAGGGCTGTGTGCAGGCCGGTGCGGCGCTCATCGGCGGGGAAACGGCGGAAATGCCGGGTTTCTATCCGGAGGACGAGTACGATCTTGCCGGATACTGCACCGGGATGGTGGACCGGGGACGCATCATTGACAACAGCCGGATGTGTGCCGGCGATGTGGTGCTGGCCCTGCCCTCCTCCGGCGTTCATTCCAACGGGTTCAGTCTTGTGCGCAAGGTATTTGATGTGGACAGAGCCGACCTGAAGGCGCCCTGTGCGGAACTGGGCGGACAGAGCCTGGGAGAGGTCCTCCTGACGCCTACCCGCATTTACGTGAAGCCGGTACTGGCCCTGCTGCGGCAGGTACAGGTAAAGGGAATCAGCCACATTACCGGCGGCGGCTTCTATGAGAACATCCCCCGCGCCATTCCTGACGGACTGGGCGCGGAAATTGACCGGAACAGCATTCGCGTTCTGCCCGTTTTCAACCTTATTGCAAAGCGGGGCGGCATCAGCGAACGGGACATGTTCAACACGTTCAACATGGGCGTGGGCATGAGCATTGTGGTTGCGGCCAATGAGGCGGACCGGGCTCTGTCCATCCTGCGGGAGCAGGGGGAGGAGGCCTACCGCATCGGCCGAATCGTAAAAAGCGACGAGAAAATCCGGATCATCTGAGGAACTGACATGGAAAAACAGAAAGCACGCATTGCTGTACTGGTCAGCGGAGGCGGAACCAACCTGCAGGCCATTCTGGACGCGCAGTCGTCTGTAATTGGGAGCGGCGTTGTGACCCTGGTCATCAGTGACCGCCCCGGTGCCTATGCCATCCGGCGGGCTGAGATGGCCGGTGTTCGGGCGCTTGAGATTGACCGCAGGGCCTGCCCGTCGGCGGAGGACTTTGAAAAAAGACTGGTGGCGGCGCTTGAGGAAAACGAAACGGATCTGATCGTCCTGGCCGGTTTCCTGAGCATTCTGAGCGGTGACTTTACCGCTCAGTATCCGCGGCGCATCATCAATGTCCATCCCAGCCTGATTCCCAGCTTCTGCGGGGAGGGGTTTTACGGCCTGCGGGTCCATCAGGCGGCACTTGACCGCGGCGTCCGTGTGACGGGGGCAACCGTTCATTTCGTCAACGAGATCCCGGATGGCGGGGAGATCATTGCCCAGAAGGCGGTGGAGGTTCAGCCCGGGGATACCCCGGAAACGCTGCAGCGCCGGGTCATGGAGCAGGCAGAGTGGATCATTCTGCCGCAGAGTGTGGAAAAGGTCTGTGCGGACATACTTTCCCGGAAGGGATGAGGAGGACAATATGAATATCTACGACATCAGGACACCGGAGGAACTGCTCAGGGACAATACCTATCCCGGCCGCGGCATCGTGATTGGCAAGACGCCGGACGGGAAAAAGGCCATGATCGCCTATTTCATCATGGGTCGCAGCGAGAACAGCCGCAACCGTATTTTTGTCGAAAAGGACGGAGAGGTTTTTACCGAGCCCTTTGATGCGGACAAGGTGCAGGATCCCAGCCTCATCATTTATGCCGCGGTGCGCAGCTTTGAGAACCATCTGGTGGTGACCAACGGCAATCAGACCGACACGGTGGTGGAAGGGCTTCGTCAGGGCAGGACATTCACCGAGGCGCTCACGACACGTACGTTTGAACCGGACGGGCCCAATTTCACGCCCCGGATCAGCGGTGTGTTGACCTTTGAAGACGGGGACTTTACGTATCAGATGAGCATCCTGAAGAGTGCAGATGCTCTGGGGACGGCCTGCAACCGCTATACGTATCACTATGCACCGCTGAAAGGTCTCGGGCATTTCCTCCATACCTATGTCTGCGACGGAAATCCCATTCCCACGTTCCAGGGTGAACCGGAGCGCATGGCCATCTGTGACGATATTGATGAAATGACGGACCGTCTGTGGAAGGCGCTTAACGAAAACAACAAAATCAGTCTGTATGTACGGTATGTGGATCTGGCTTCGGGCAGCGCCGAAAGTCGTCTCGTGAATAAAAACCGCTGAGGCAGGAGGCAGTTATGAAAGAGTTTCAACTGAAATACGGATGTAACCCCAACCAGACCCCCGCGAAGATTTACATGCGGGATGGCAGCGACCTGCCCATCCGGATTCTGAACGGCCGCCCGGGCTATATCAATTTTCTGGATGCCTTCAACAGCTGGCAGCTGGTGAAGGAGCTGAAGGAAGCGCTGGGCCTGCCGGCAGTGACCAGCTTCAAGCATGTCAGCCCGACCAGCGCTGCCGTGGGCATTCCGCTCAGTCAGGAGCTGAAGCGGGCCTGCTTTGTGGATGATATCGAGGGCCTGGATGACTCACCCCTGGCCTGCGCCTATGCGCGTGCCCGCGGTACGGACCGCCTTTGTTCCTACGGCGACTGGGTGGCCATGAGCGAGCCCTGTGATGTGACTACGGCCCGGATGCTGCTGCGCGAGGTGTCCGACGGGGTCATCGCCCCCGGATATGAACCGGAAGCCCTGGAGATCCTCAAACAGAAGCGCAAGGGTGGATACAACATCGTGGAGATTGATCCGGATTATGTTCCTGAGACGCAGGAAACCAAGCAGGTTTTCGGAATCACCTTTGAACAGGGACGCAACAATTCCGTGATCAGCCGGGACATGCTGAAGGAGATCGTGACGAAAAACAAGGAGCTGCCGGAGAGCGCGGTCCGGGACCTCATCGTAGCCCTGATTACCCTTAAATATACCCAGAGCAACAGCGTCTGCTATGCGGTGGACGGTCAGGCCATCGGGGTTGGAGCCGGCCAGCAGAGCCGCATTCACTGCACCCGTCTGGCGGGCACCAAGGCGGATACCTGGTTCCTGCGTCAGCATGAAAAGGTCCTGAACCTGCCTTTCCGTACGGACATTGTCCGTCCGGTGCGCGACAACATCGTGGACAGTTATATCAACCAGAACGAAGAGGATGTCTGCGCAGAGGGGATCTGGCAGAAATACTTTACCGAGCGTCCCGAACCCCTCACAGCAGAGGAAAAGCGTGCATTTCTCAGCACCCGTCAGAACGTGGCGCTGGGCAGTGATGCGTTCTTCCCCTTCAGTGACAACATTGAACGTGCCATGCGCAGCGGTGTCCGGTACATCGCCGAGCCGGGCGGATCCATTCGTGATGAGGATGTCATCAGCTGCTGTGACAGGTACGGCATGGTTCTGTGCTTTACTCATGTCCGGCTGTTCCATCACTGAGAAACTTCGGCCTCCTGTGGCACTCACGGGAGGCACTTTCATCCAGGGACGATGCGAGGTCAAATAAGTATGAAAATCATGGTTATCGGCGGAGGCGGCCGTGAACACGCCATTATCCGAAAAATCCGGGAGAATCCTGCGGTGGAGGAGATCTACGCGCTCCCGGGCAACGGTGGCATTGCCGGGGACGCGGTGTGCGTGGATATCGGGGCAAAGGACATTCCCGCCATTGTTCGCTTTGCGGAGGACACCGGAATTGACTATGCGGTGGTGGCGCCGGATGATCCGCTGGTGCTGGGCTGCGTGGATGCGCTGGAGGAGATCGGGGTTCCCTGCTTCGGGCCAAATAAGAAGGCGGCCATTATCGAGGGCAGCAAGGTCTTCAGCAAAAATCTGATGAAAAAGTACGGTATCCCCACAGCCGCGTACGAGGTCTTTGATGACCCCCAGGCGGCCTGCCGGTATCTGGAGACGGCGCCCATTCCCACGGTGGTAAAGGCGGACGGGCTGGCCCTGGGGAAGGGCGTAACCGTGGCCATGACCCGGGAGGAGGCGCTGGGAGCGGTCCGAGAAATCATGGAAGACCGGAAATTTGGGGAGAGCGGAAGCCGGATCGTCATTGAGGAATACCTGGAAGGTCCGGAGGTGTCCGTGCTCAGCTTTACCGACGGGGAAACCGTTGTCCCCATGGTGTCCAGCATGGACCACAAGCGTGCCCTGGACGGGGATCAGGGACCCAATACCGGCGGAATGGGGACGGTTGCGCCGAATCCGTTCTACACGGAGGAGGTGGCCAGGGTCTGCATGGACCGGATCCTCCTGCCCACCATCCGGGCGATGAAGGCGGAGGGACGCGAATTCCGCGGCTGTCTCTACTTTGGCCTGATGATCACAAAGGACGGACCGAAGGTTATTGAGTACAACTGCCGGTTCGGCGACCCGGAAACGCAGGTTGTGCTGCCGCTGCTTGAAAGTGATCTGCTGACCGTTATGCAGGCAGTTACAGCCGGGCGTCTTCGGGACTGTCCTGTCCGCTTCAGGGATGGGGCGGCCTGCTGCGTGGTCCTGGCCTCCGCCGGTTATCCGGGCCACTATGGCAAAGGTTACGAGATCACGATTCCGGACGAAGTCCGGCAGCAGGTGTATGTTGCCGGTGCGGCCCTTAAGGACGGGCGGCTTGTAACCAGCGGCGGCCGGGTTCTCGGGGTTACGGCGACGGCGGATACTCTTGCGCAGGCGGTTCAGTCAGCCTATGAGATGGCGGATACCATCACGTTTGAAAACCGCTTCTGCCGGCGGGATATCGGCAAACGCGCACTGAGCCTCTGAGAGATGAAAGGGACAACAACATGGTATACAGAATCTATGTGGAGAAGAAGCCGGGGCTGGACAATGAGGCACGGGCGCTCCTGAACGATGCCCGCCAGCTGCTGGGCATCCGGAATCTGACGAAGGTCCGTCTGCTGAACCGGTATGATGCGGAGAACATCGACCGCGACCTGTTTGACTATGCGGTGCGGACGGTCTTTTCCGAGCCACAGCTGGACACGGCGACGGAGACGGTGGACACGGATGGGGCAACGGTGTTTGCGGTGGAGTACCTGCCCGGGCAGTTTGATCAGCGGGCGGACTCGGCAGCCCAGTGCATCCAGATCATCAGCCGGGGGGAGCGGCCCCTGATCCGCAGTGCGAAACTGTACATGCTGTACGGGGCGCTGACGGAGGCGGAGACGGAGGAAATCAGAAAATACGTCATCAACCCGGTGGAAGCCCGGGAGGCTTCCCTGGAAATGCCGGAGACCCTCAAAACGGAATATGCCATTCCCACCGAGGTCCAGACCCTTACCGGATTTACCGATCTTGACCGCGCGGGCCTTGAACAGTTTGTGGCGCAGTACGGTCTGGCCATGGACACGGATGATATCGCGTTCTGTCAGGAATACTTCAGAGGGGAAAAGCGGAACCCGACAATTACGGAGATCCGGATGCTGGATACGTACTGGAGTGACCATTGCCGGCATACCACGTTCCTGACGGAAATCGACGACGTTCGTTTTGAGGATCCGCTTCTCACAAAGGCCTACCAGGACTACCTGGCGGTCCGCCGGGAACTGGGAAGAACACGGCCGGTCTGCCTCATGGACATTGCCACGGTGGCTGTTCGCTGGCTGAAAGCCCATGGCAAACTGCCGAAGCTGGATGAGAGCGAGGAAATCAACGCCTGTACCGTCAAAATCGAGGTGGAGGCAGATGGAAAGCTTGAACCCTGGCTGCTGCTGTTCAAAAATGAGACACACAACCATCCCACGGAGATTGAACCGTTCGGCGGCGCGGCCACCTGTATCGGCGGGGCCATCCGGGATCCGCTGAGCGGACGGGCTTATGTATACGGTGCCATGCGGGTGACCGGAGCGGCAGATCCCACGGTGCCGGTCAGCGAGACGATTCCCGGCAAGCTGCCCCAGCGCAAGCTGGTGACCACGGCTGCCGCGGGCTATTCCTCCTATGGCAACCAGATTGGCCTGGCGACGGGCATCGTGGATGAACTCTACCATCCGGGGTATGCGGCCAAGCGGATGGAAATCGGTGCGGTCATTGCGGCGGCGCCCCAGGCGAATGTACGCAGGGAGCGGCCTGCGCCCGGGGATGTGGTTATCCTGCTGGGCGGCAGCACCGGGCGGGATGGCATCGGCGGCGCGACGGGGTCCAGCAAGGCGCACAATGCCCACAGTGTGGAAACCTGCGGGGCGGAGGTCCAGAAGGGCAATGCGCCGGAGGAGCGGAAACTGCAGCGACTGTTTAGAAACGGCGAGGCCTGCCGGATGATCAAGCGCTGCAATGATTTCGGTGCCGGCGGTGTCAGTGTGGCCATTGGCGAACTGGCGGACGGTCTTGAAATCGATCTGAATGCCGTTCCCAGGAAGTATGACGGTCTGGACGGGACGGAGCTGGCCATTTCCGAGAGCCAGGAGCGCATGGCGGTGGTAGTGGCACCGGAGGACGTGGAGGCCTTTTTGCGCCTGGCGGAACAGGAAAACCTGCAGGCCTGTCCGGTGGCCACGGTCCGGGTGGAACCGCGGCTTCGAATGAACTGGAACGGCCGGACCATTGTGGATATCAGCCGGGAATTCCTGAATTCCAACGGAGCGCCCAAGCACATTACCATCACGCCGGATGTTCCCGGGGATTACCGTACCCACGGAAGCGGCAGTTTCCGGGAGACGATGCGGGCCATGGCCTCGGATCTCAACATCTGCTCCAAGCGTGGACTCGGCGAGCGCTTTGATTCCACCATCGGCGCGGGCACCGTCCTGATGCCCTTTGGCGGCCGGTATCAGCTGACGCCCATCCAGGCCATGGTGCAGAAGATCAGCATGGAGGAAAAGCACACGGAGGACTGTTCCCTGATGGCCTGGGGATACAACCCCTTCATTACGGAAAAGAGTCCCTACCATGGGGCCTATCTGGCGGTGGTGGAATCCGTCTGCAAGCTGATTGCCACCGGCGCTGATTTTGAGGATGTCTATCTGACTTTTCAGGAGTACTTTGAAAAGCCCGGCAGGGACGGGCGGCGCTGGGGCAAGCCGCTCGCTGCGCTGCTGGGTGCCTTTGAGGCCCAGATGGACCTGGGAATCGGCGCCATTGGCGGCAAGGACAGCATGAGCGGTTCCTTTGAACAGCTGGATGTCCCGCCCACCCTGGTGAGCTTTGCCGTGACCACGGCGAAAACGGAGGATATTCTGAGTCCGGA
This sequence comes from Clostridia bacterium, assembly GCA_017460325.1. Classification (GTDB taxonomy): domain Bacteria; phylum Bacillota; class Clostridia; order Christensenellales; family Aristaeellaceae; genus Ventricola. The sequence goes on from JAFUBF010000335.1 coordinate 15,374, forward strand.
ACTCAAGTCAGTGGGCCATCAGCTGATCCTGATTTCCACGCCTTATACCAAGGATCATCTGCCGGATCCGGAGGGACTCCGGGCGTCCTTTGAAAAAGTGAAGGCCCTGCGGGCCAATGGCCGCGTATCGGCCTGTTATACCCCCGGTCCCGGCGGCATTGCCGAGGCAGTGATGAAAATGAGCTTCGGCAACGGGCTGGGTGTCCGCCTGGCAAATGTTTGGACGGTTTCTGACCTGACGGCGTACCGCTACGGTGACTTTGTGGTGGAAGTGGATCAGGCCCTGCCCGGCGAGACGCTCCTGGGCGATGTCATCCCGGAGCGGCAGCTGGTCCTGGGCGGCGAGACCGTTGACCTGTCGGAGCTGCTTACCCTGTGGGAGGACCGGCTGGAAGGGGTTTACAGCTGCAACATCCCCACGCCGGACACCCAGGTGCAGACCTTCTCCACGCCTGCCAGTGACTGGCCGTCGCCGGCTGTCCATTTGGCAAAGCCCCGCGTGCTGATTCCCGCCTTCCCGGGGACCAACTGTGAGGTGGACAGCGCCCGGGCCGTTCGGGATGCGGGCGCAGAGCCGCAGATCATGGTCATCAACAACCTGACGGCAGATGGCATTGCCCGCAGTGTGGATGCGTTTGCGGAGGCGATCCGGGAGAGCCAGATCATCTTCATTCCCGGCGGTTTCAGCGGCGGCGATGAGCCGGACGGAAGTGCCAAGTTCATTACCGCGTTCTTCCGGAATGAGGCGATCCGGGCGGGCGTAACGGATCTGCTTGATAAGCGGGATGGCCTGATGCTGGGCATCTGTAACGGCTTCCAGGCGCTGATCAAGCTGGGTCTGGTGCCCTTCGGGCGGATCATGGAGACGGATGAACAGTGCCCGACGCTGACCTTCAATACCATTGCGCGGCATCAGAGCCGCATTGTGCATACACGGGTGGCCAGCAACAAGAGCCCCTGGCTGCGAAATACCCGTGTGGGCGAGGTCTACTGTGTCCCCATCAGCCATGGCGAGGGCCGGTTCCTGGCAGGGGAGGAGATGATCCGTCAGCTGGCGGAAAACGGGCAGATTGCCACGCAGTATGTGGACCTTGAGGGCCATGCCACCATGGATGTGCACTTTAATCCCAACGGCAGCATGCAGGCCATTGAAGGCATTACCAGTCCGGATGGCCGGGTTCTCGGGAAAATGGGACACAGCGAGCGGATTGGCAGCGGCCTGTATCGGAATGTCATCGGAAATTACGATATTCGCCTGTTTGAGTCGGCGGTAAAGTACTTTGCGGAATAATCTGAAAGAGAAACGGAACCGGGCCTGACATTTACCGATTGGCCCGCAGGGAGGACAGAAATGGCGTACTTGAGTGATATAGAGATTGCCCAGCAGTGCCGAATGAAGCCGATTACCGAAATCGCCGAAAAGGCGCATGTGGATGAAAAGTACCTGGAACAGTACGGACGGTATAAGGCCAAGATTGATCCGGCCCTGATGGCCGAGACGGACCGCAAGCCCGGCAAGCTGGTCCTGGTGACGGCGATTACCCCGACACCGGCAGGGGAGGGCAAGACTACGACAACCATCGGTCTGGCAGATGGCCTGAGCCGTATCGGGAAGGATGTGACGGTGGCTCTCCGGGAGCCGAGCCTGGGTCCGGTCTTCGGCGTCAAGGGTGGCGCGGCCGGCGGCGGATATGCGCAGGTGGTGCCCATGGAGGACATTAATCTGCATTTCACCGGCGATTTTCATGCCATTGGGGCGGCCAACAATCTGCTGGCGGCCATGCTGGATAACCATATTCAGCAGGGAAATGCCCTGGGCATTGATGTAAAGAAAATCGTCTGGAAACGCTGCGTGGACATGAATGACCGTCAGCTGCGTTTTGTGGTGGACGGACTTGGCGGCCGTGTCAACGGAACGCCCCGGGAGGACGGATTTGACATCACCGTCGCCAGTGAAATCATGGCGGTATTCTGTCTGGCCTCGGATATCCACGACCTGAAAGAGCGGCTGGGCCGCATCATTGTTGCCTATACCTATGATGACCGGCCGGTTACCGCGAACGATCTCAAGGCCACCGGCGCCATGACCGCCCTGCTCAAGGATGCCCTGAAACCCAATCTGGTGCAGACCCTGGAGGGAACGCCGGCATTTGTCCACGGGGGACCTTTTGCCAATATTGCTCATGGCTGCAACAGCGTGATGGCCACAAGGATGGCCATGCGCATGGGCGACTATACGGTCACGGAGGCCGGGTTCGGCGCGGATCTGGGGGCGGAAAAGTTCCTGGACATCAAGTGCCGCATGGCCGGTCTGGTCCCGGATGCCGTGGTCATTGTGGGAACGGTCCGCGCACTCAAGATGCACGGCGGACTGAATAAAAAGCAGCTGGATCGGGAGGATCTGGTGGCGCTGGAGCGGGGAATCCCGAACCTGCTGCGTCACGTGAGGAATATCCGGGAGGTCTACGGACTGCCCTGCGTGGTGGCCATTAACCGCTTCCCCACCGATACAGACGCAGAAATCGAGCTTATCATCCGGAAGTGCCGCGAACTTGGGGTCAACACTGTACTGAGCACGGTCTGGGCCGAGGGTGGAAAGGGCGGCGAAAACCTGGCACGCGAGGTGGTGCGCCTGTGCGAGGAGGAAAAGGGCAGTTTCCGTTTCAGCTATGATCTGGACCTGAGTATTGAGGAAAAGCTCGAGGCGATTGTCAGGAAGGTGTACGGCGGCGCGGGGGTAACCCTGACACAGACCGCCAGACAGCAGATGGAGCGTCTCAGTGCCCTGGGATTTGACCGGCTGCCGGTGTGCGTGGCAAAGACACAGTACAGTTTCTCGGATGATCCGACCCTGCTGGGCGCCCCGGAAGGGTTTACGGTTACGGTACGCAACCTGAAAGTTTCTGCCGGAGCCGGATTCCTGGTGGCCCTGACCGGTGATATCATGACGATGCCCGGCCTGCCCAAATCTCCGGCAGCCGAGCGGATTGATGTGGATGATAACGGCAAAATATCCGGTCTGTTCTGATTCCCGGGGAACACATCGGATCGGAACAATCATACGGGGGGAGCAGTTTTGCCCCGGAAAGGAATCGACATGATCATTTATGGCATAGACAAGTCCATTGACGAGCAGTCCGCTGATGTTCTGTTTCGCTCATTTTCAGTGAGAGCAGCGGAAAAGGAACTGAAGAGACTGCAGGCGGAGGATCCGGAAGGGATTTACGGCATATTTTCCGAAGAAGTGTTTCCTCACAAGGTCGGGATTAAAATTACGAAGGACATGACCAGTGATGAGATTCAGGAGCGGCTCGAAAAATACTATCTGCTTGAACTGCTGGTCGTGGTAGACGGAAAGTATATGACGCTTTATGAAGCCAAGAAACTGGGGGTTGATACCTCTGAATTCGAGGCGGAAATCGGCTATACGGATGACTGAGGAGGCCGGCGTCCGTTAAAACAGGAAAACGTCGTTCAGTAATGAACGACGTTTTCCTGTTTCCGGATGGCGGCGAGCACCGGTTCAGCCTGTGGACTTTCGAAAAAGGCCCGGGTGGAGGCGGGAACCAGACGGGCAAAGGCAGCCATGTCGCCGTCCTTGAGTGCCTGACGGACCGTAGAGGCGCTGATGATTTTCCCGTCAATCGTTTTACGGGGGATGATCCGGCACGCAATGCCGGCCTCAGGGAGACATTCAGCCATGACCCGGTTATAGATGCCGGTTACCTGACTGGTGGGTTCCTCACCGACATAGCGGACTGTGATTCCCAGCACACCGGCAATCCGGGTGAAGATGCTGAGATCCAGCCGGGCCTGACTCTCAATCACGGTGGCGTCGTCCCTGAGAAAATAACTGGGGAACGTGGCACTTGAAATCATGTATGGGCCGCAGTCGTGAAGGCAGACATTGGGCAGGTGGGCGGTTCCGCTGGCAACCAGCTGTTTCCGAACGGCAGCGGGCACCAGGCTGGCATCCTCGCTGACAACAAACAGGTGCAAAGTGTCGCACGCCCGGGCGGCTGTTTCCACCAGGTACTGATGTCCCAGGGTAAAGGGATTGGCATTCATGACGACAGCGGCAGAAATGCCGCTTTCCTTTTTGTCCTGTGTCAGATGGCTCAGATACCGGCTGAAACCGTCCCGGCGGTTTTCCATGAAGACCAGCCGGTCCGGTACGCGGCCGATCTCATGGAATCCGAGATCGCCAAAGAAACGGGCCGCATCCGGTTTCGTGTAGAGAAACAGGTGGAGATTTCCGCGGGAGGCCTGAACGCTCATCAGGTGGGAGATGATCTCATTGAGCAGGCCCTCCCCCTGATGCCGATGGTCCACGGCAAAACAGCGCAGGGTATTGCCAAAGCAGCTTCCGGTGGCGATGAGCTCATAATCCTCATCGTACATGCCGCAGATATAGTCAAGGTTCTGATCCCGCCGGATACCTTCCTGCCGGAGCAGGGCATCTACCTGTTCGAGGGCGCGTCGGTCACGGAGATCAACGGATGAAATAAAACTCATGGCTGTTCCTCCAGAAAATACAGCATCAGTGTGAGAGCGAGGAGATCGGCACTGCCGCCGGGGGAGAGATTCTCCCGGATCAGATCACGGTCCATTTCCTCGAGTGCGGACCGGGTGAGGGACCGGTCCCGGAGAAGGGCGGCAGCAGCTGAGGCCACAGCCTTTTGCCGCTCCGGCCCGCCGCGGTGGATGAGGTTGGTGTCGGTGTTTTCGGCCATGATGGAGATCAGGGCTGCACAGCCGGCATCATTGAGAGAAAGCCCGTCGGCCAGTGCGCGTTTCAGCGCGGGGTACCCATGGTGGCGAACCAGGGGGAAACCGGCCTCTGCCTCACCGCGCACGCCACGCAGTCCGCTTGCGAGGAACAGTTTCTGGCCGAACGTAACCGCGGTTTCCGGGGTAAGCCCGGAAAAATCCTGCCCGGTAAGCCCACGCGTCATTTCTGCTGTGAGAGACAGGAGAGCGTTCATCTGCCAGTTCCGTCTGCCGAGGCGGCCGGCGGCCGCGCAGAGAATCCCGAGGGAAAAGATGGCCCCGCGGTGTGTGTTGACGCCGCCGGTTGCCTCCAGCATGGTTCCCTCGGCCAGACGTCCCGGCGCCCGGAGGCGACGGAAAACCGCCTCCGGTGTTTCATTCCGGGTCTCCGCCCCGATTCGGGCACACTGGCTGTAATAGGGATAGAGGGAGGCGGTGCTGGCGGCAAAGGTGAAGATGTCCATATCTGAGTGGCTTCCGCTGTTGGCGCGGTCGACGAGACCGGGCTTGGGCGTGACCAGTATCTCGGTCAGAAGCGCCTGCGTGGCGAGCCGGGCAACCGTGGTGCACAGATCATCCGTGATCGCTGCTTGCAGCAGCGCTTCCGTCTTTTGCTGCAGTTTCTCCACGGTATGGGTTCTGGCACGGGCACACACACGTACATCCTCTCCGCAGATGAGGCATTTTCGTCCGGGCAGACCGATTTCGCTTCGCTCTACTTTTCGGCCATCTGGACGCAGAACATCCATGTCAAAAAGGCGGCCGACGGGGAGGGTTTCCTCAATATCAGCACACAGGCGTTTAATGGTGAGCGGGGATGCCGGGCAGACATAGAAGTGTTCACATCCGGTAACGGCCTCCCGGCGAAGGTCGTGGAGCGGGACAATTCCAAGACGCAGAAATCCCTGCCGGAGAAGCTGTTCGCCCAGTGCCATCCCCTCCCGGATGAGCGGGGTATCCTTTACAGGCCCCGGGATGTTCATGGTGAAGCAGAGCAGAGTATGGCCGTACGTTTCAAGCAGCGTGCGCTGCATCTGAGCCCGGCTTTCGCGTGCCTGCATCATATCGGTAACGGTTACGTTCATAGGGAACCTCACAGAGTGAAATGCGGAAAAGAAGAGCAGTCACGAGGACTGCTCTTAAAGGCAAACGGAGGAGGATCAGACGTGCTTCACCTGACGGACAACGTCCATGATGGTGCCGTCGCGGGCTTCAATGATGCCGACGATCCGGTCCTCGAACTGTACCGGTTCCGGTTCACCGACGATGGAATAGGCGATGTCACGCAGTTCCTCAATGGTCTTGAGCGGAACACAGTCCGCCTTCCGGAGAGCCTCAAGCAGGTCGTGACGGTTCGGGTTGACGGCGACGCCGTAATCCGTGACGACGATGTCAACGCTCTCGCCCGGTGTTGTGACGGTGGTCACGTCCGTGCAGATGGCGGGAATGCGTCCCTGCAGCAGCGGACAGATGACGATGGTGCACTTGGCGCCCTGCGCGGTATCCGGATGGCCGCCCTGTGCGCCGGTGATGACGCCGTCCGAGCCGACCACGACGTTGCAGTTGAAATGGACGTCGACCTCAAGGGAGGCGAGGATGACGTAATCGAGCTTGTTGACAAAAGCGCCCTTGTTAAACGGGTTGGCATAGGCACCGGCCGTAATGCGGTGATGCGCCGGATTGATGACGTTGGAAACGGCATCCAGGTCGAAGGCCTGGGTGTCCATGAGGACACGGACCATTCCCATATCCAGCAGGTCGCACATGGGCTTGGTCAGTCCGCCGACGCCAAAGCCCATCTTGATGTTCCGCTCTTTCATGATGCGGGTCAGGGAGATGGTGGAGGCGATGGAGGCGCCGCCCACGCCGGTCTGGTAGGAGAATCCATCCTTGAAATACGGGGTGTTGACCACAACCTGTGTGCAGTATTCGGCCATCATCAGCTTGCGCTGGTCAGTGGTCGGCTTGGCCGCACCGGTGGCGATCTTCTCGGGAATGCCGATGGCATCCACCACGCAGACATAGTCCACTTTGGTCATGGAAATGTGTGCGGGGAAGTTCGGGAAGGGAACGAGACAGTCGGTGATGGCCACCACATATTCGGCACAGTCGCCATCCACGTGGGAGTAGCTGAGAACGCCGCAGTTGGTCTTTCCGCCGATGCCGCGCAGGTTGCCGTAGTCATCGGAGGTCGGGGCGCCGATAAAGGCGATGTCCACTTTGGTTTCGCCGGTCACGAGGGAACGGACACGTCCGCCGTGGCTGCGCATGATGGCCAGTCCCTTGAGTTTGCCGTCGGAAATGGCCTGTCCGATCTTGCCGCGGACACCGGAGGCTTCAATCTGGGTAATCGTTCCGTCCTCAATCATGGGAACCAGCGCGTCGTGCGCCTTGCCCAGAGAGGTGGCGGCCAGCGTAATGTTCTTAAGACCCATTTTATGGATCTCTTCCATGACCATGTTGACGATCAGGTCGCCCTCGCGGAAGTGATGGTGGAAGCTGATTGTCATGCCGCTGTGGGCCTTGCACTTGACCAGCGCCTCATGAATATCCTTGACCAGCTTGCTGTGCTGGTTGTCCATGACGGGGTGGATGATCGGGCCCATCCGCCTGAACGGGACCTGATCCTTATAGTGGTTTCCCTGGAAAGGCTCTTTGCCTGTTGCTTTGAGGATCGAATCGGGTATTTCCCGGCCAACAGCATTTTTCATCTTACAAATCCCCCTTATATACGCCGGACGCCCTTGCCAGTGCCAGAGTACGCTTGGCACCGTCATAGAAGGCGATATCGATCATCTTTCCGTCAACGGTGAATACGCCGATACCCTGTGCCTTCTTGGTGTCGATCTCACGGACGACCTTCTCGGCAAAGATGATGTCCTTCGGCTTGGGCGTATAGATTTCATGGACGATCGGGATCTGGCGCGGATTGATGATGGATTTGCCATCAAAGCCCATGGTATGGATGGTTTCAACGTCGTGACGGAATCCATCCATGTCGTTGAGGTTGGTATAAACGGTATCAAAGCACTGAACGCCGGCTGCTCTCGCAGCGATGATCATATGCTGACGGGCACCCATCAGCTCGACGCCGGTTCCCGAGATGGTTGTCTGCAGATCCTTGGTGTAGTCACCGCCGGAAAGGGCGATACCAAAAAGACGGGGGGAGGAGGTGCAGATCTCATAGGCGTTCATCACACCGCGTGCGGATTCAAGTGCTGCCATGATCAGTGTCCTGCCGGATTCAACGTGGAACTCTTCTTCAGCGGCAATGACCGCGGCCTCTACTTTGCGGACATCCTCGGCTGTTTCAGTTTTCGGAATGCGGATGGCATCACAACCGCCTGCAACGGAGCAGCGGATATCCTCTTTCCAGAGGGTTGTGTCGAGGCCGTTGATACGAACGACGCGCTCAACTCCACGGTAATCAATTTCCTGGAGTGCATGATACAGAGAATAGCGGGCCGCGTCCTTTTCACGTTCCGCAACCGCATCCTCAAGGTCGAGCATGATGGAGTCCGGGGCATAGATATACGGGTCTTTAATCAAACCTGGCTTCTGACAGTTCAGGAACATCATGCTCCGGCGAAGCCGCTTCAGGTTTGGATTCATTTAATGGCACCTCCCCAGGGAAGATTGTCATCAATGTCATTACTGCGGTACACCGCACATTCGACGCGAGCCTTAATGGTGCAATCCAGAGCGCCTTTGTCGACCACGGTAATTTTCGCATTCGTGACATCAAGTCGTGCAAGGGTTTCGTTGATCACTTTCCGGATCTGTTTCCCATACTGACGAATAACGGCGCTGTCAAGATCCAGATCGATCTTGCCGCTGCCCGGTTCAACTGTGACCATGCAGTCACTGGACTCCAGAGTGCCTGCTACAGCAGGTTTCTTGATCTCCATGCAGTTTGAGCTCCTTCCATCTTTTTGATTGAATTCCAACAGGCAGTATATAACTGGCTTTATTGTAATCGGTAGTTTTGTCATTGTCAATTCAAATTGCGCTTCTGTCCGGGAAAGATTTTTACAGGTTTCCAGGCTCGTCCGGGAATGTGTACGAAAGTAACGGAATCAGGCAACATCCGGGCCGGTACTGACCGGTCCGGGCGATTAACTGATGTCTTCCTGAGGATTCCCCTTCGGTAAAAAAGAAAGGCAGGTACAGGCAACATTTCACAATGAATTGCGGATAGAAGTGGACAGAACATGCAAAAAGTGGTAACATCGAACATGGGAGAAGATGAATTGGGATATGGGCAAGAATCCCCTGAAAGGGGAAGGGAAATTCGGGTTCAGAACGGTTCCGTTCATCGAATGACCGGGCATTTGCCGGCGGTGAACCGGGTAAGAGGCGTAATATGATTTTTTCAAAGAGAAAGACAATTGGCCTGTTTATTTGCAAGGTCTTTACCGAATTTGATAATGCCGTTTTCAGAACACTGGCCAGGGAAGGAAAACGGCTCAACTACGACGTGGTGGTCTTTACAACGGCAGGCTATTTCTGGTCGATGAGCGACTATGATCTTCAGGAAAAGAATATCTTCCGTTTTGCACCGGTAGAGAAACTGGACGGGATCATCGTTGTGCCGGAGAGTTATAATGAGGGGGAGATCCGGAACGGGCTGTTTGACATGATCCGGGACCGGGTCCACTGTCCGGTTGTGGCGATTCGGCATGACAGTGACGAACTTCCGTGTGTTTATACGGATGAGCGCGAGGCAATCCGGCCGGTAATCCGGCACCTGATTGAGGATCACGGTCTCAGGCGGATCTGTTTCCAGACCGGACATGAAGGGCATGCCGAGAGCCGGATGCGGATGGAGGTCTTCATTGAGGAAATGAAGGCGCACGGCCTTCCGGTATCGGAAAAATCCGTCTGTCCGGGAAACCTGTGGCTGAACTGCGGGGAAATTGCCTATAACCGATTCTTCAGCGATCCCGGGGAACAGCCGGAGGCGGTCATTTGTGCCAACGATTACATGGCAGCCGGCCTGATTCGGGTTCTCCAGAAAAACGGGATTCAGGTGCCGGAGGATGTGATCGTCACCGGGTTTGACAACATTGTGGGTGCCGCGCCGGATGTTCTGAGCCTGACGACCATTGAACCGGACTACGAGGCGATGGTGGTTGAGGCGATGAATTTCCTCGACCGGCAGATTCGCGGGGAAGAGTCGGGGAAAACGAAAGTTCCCCTGGGCGGCAAACTGATTCTCGGGGAGAGCTGCGGCTGCGGACAGCGGAAGCCGGACTATTTCCGGAACGAGTGCAAAAAGAAGACGGAGGAGCTCGAACGGATCAATGACCAGGATCTGGTGTTGTCCAATCTGAGCACGGATCTTGGCGGCTGTGAGGATCTTTCGGTACTGCACCAGGTGCTGATCAGCGCCCGCGTTGAAAATCCCACGGTACGGGATCAGTACCTCTGCCTTTTCGGCGAACCGGACAACCTGATGGAGGAGAGCGGAACGCGGGCGTGCCTGGTGCATGCCATCTGTGACCATCAGGACTGCGGGATGCCCATGACGTCCTTTGACCGCGTCCGGCTGCTTCCCATGAGCGCGGAACGGGCAGATGAACCGCAGCTGTTCTATGTCAAACTGCTGCATCAGATGGGGCATAACTTCGGATACAACGTAATGCAGTACGATGAGAACGCAATTCCCACGCGCGTATTCGTTCAGAGCAATGTCCTTTTATCCATTGCACTTGCGAACATCTACCGCCACAGAGAAATCATGCGTCTGTACGAGGAACGCCGGCTGAGCAGCATCACGGACATGATGACCGGCCTTCTGAACCGGCGGGGCATGCTGGAAAGGATTAAGCCGATCTGGCCGCAGATGAGAGGACGGAAAATTGCCTTCGTCTGCATCGACATGGACTATCTCAAACACATCAATGATACGTACGGCCATTCCGAGGGGGATTATGCCATCCGGCTGGTGGCGCAGGCTATTCAGGCGGCTGTTTCGGAAAGGGAAATCGGTGCGCGTGTCGGCGGGGATGAGTTCATCGTTTTCCTTCCGTCAACGGAAAACGGAGAGGTGAGCCTGTTCACGGAGCGCTTTAACGAGGAGCTGGAGGAACTGAACCGGGAGGGGAAACGGGAATTCACTGTCGGGGCCAGTGTGGGCTATGCGGTTCGGGAAATCCGTGAGAATGTCGATGCGGAGCAGTGCATCCAGGCAAGCGACCGTGAAATGTATCTGGTGAAGGCCAGACGACATGCGGGGCGCGTGTTCTGACCGGCCGGATCAGAGAGGAAGAGCCGCATATGAGAAAAACGGATACATCCAGATACATTGCGTATCTCCTTCGCCACCGGCCGGATGCGGCCGGCATCACGCTGGATGAACACGGATGGGCGAAAGTGGAGGATCTCCTGGCGGGGGTGAACCGGACCAGATCCCTGACCATGGAGGAACTGGAGAAAATTGTCCGGACGGATGGGAAGCAGCGGTATTCCTTCAGCCCGGATAAAACGCGAATCCGGGCCAATCAGGGACACTCTGTTCAGGTAGATGTGGAGATGACCGAGGTGGTTCCGCCGACCATTCTCTACCATGGAACGGCCACCCGGTTCTGTGATTCCATTGATTCCATGGGGCTGATCCCCGGATCGCGCCTCTATGTGCATCTGTCAGGTGACCCTGAAACGGCTGTGAAGGTTGGGAAGCGGCACGGGAAGCCTCTGGTGTACCTCGTTGACGCCGGACGGATGGCGATGGATGGTTTCCGCTTTTTCAGGTCGGAAAACGGTGTGTATCTGACCAAGGCGGTTCCGCCTGAATATCTGTCGCGGGACACGAACGGGCCAGACCTGAATCCGAAAGAGGGACAGAAACCGGACACGCACGGGAATCCTGCACTTTCTAAAAATGAACAGGAATGATCTGCCGAAAGGCAGTCGGTGAACAGAATGGAGGAAGGAAAATGCTGATTGTCACAACAGAACATGTTTCGGGAAAAGAAACGGAAATGCTGGGCCTTGTCAAGGGAAGTACCATCCAGACCGTGAATGCGTTTCGGGATATCGGTGCGGGGCTGAAGACACTGGTCGGCGGCGAACTGAAGAAGTACAACGAGATGATGGAAAATGCCCGGGAGATTGCCACGCAGCGAATGGTTGAGGAGGCGGAGAAACTCGGCGCGGATGCGGTTGTTTCGGTTCGCTTTGCCACCTCGTCCATCATGCAGAGCGCGGCAGAGGTCATGGCGTACGGAACGGCAGTCAGATTCAGGTAATGCCTCGTTCCTGAATCGGCGAAAGACTTCAGAACCGGGAGACAGAGCGGGCCTTTGCCCGGATACAGGAAGGCACTCATCCCTGGGATGAGTGCCTTCCTTGCTGTAATCCTGCCTTTGAGGGTTATGCCCTTTCAATTTTGCAGGTATGTTTCTCCGCCCTGGAGTTGTAACTGATCCCGCAGAGAATCAGGTTTCCTTCGTAACGATTCAGGATTGCCCCGTATCCCTTTTCCCTGATCTGCTCAACGGCGACTTCGGCAGCCTGATTAACCTTCAACTCGATAATCAGGGCAGGGAGCTTCGAACTGGATGCAGGCATAAAGAGGATATCGGCCATCCCCCTGCCGGATGGGACTTCCTCCAGTTTGACGTATTTCCCGATTGCGGAAAGTCAGGCGTATTTGATGACGGCTCTCAGAGACTGCTCATCACTTCCGTACTGCGGAGCATACTGTTCGCCCCTTATCTTCTCCAGAATATTTGCAACCGTGTCTGCGCTCTCCTCGGTACAGGCAATGGTTGCATTCAGGACTGTATTTGACCGCCTGATCAGCCGGGACCAATGTTCACCGACATCATCGCTGATCAGAAAATTCCGGAAATCCCCCTGCACTTCCTCATTGGGAATATGCACGGTTTTGTTTTCGCTGTCATATGTCAGATAGCCGAGATGGATCAGCAGAGTCAGGATATCATCCTTTGAGCCAAACCTCTTAAGATCGTTCTGGAAACCATCCGTATTGATCTCCACTTCCGATCCTGCAATAAGACTGGCAACGGTCTCCTGCAATCCGTCAAAATCCCGTTTGATGTAATCTGTCAGGCCTTCCGCAGCCGATGTCTTTCCCCAGAAAGACAGGCACTGCCTGAATTCCACGGCTTTCATGACAGAATAGGGGTTATAGATTGAGGAAGATCCCGAAAGCGTATAGCCGTCATACCGGGACTTTACATCCTCAAAGGACAATTTGGATTTTCTGCAAATCCGCTTCGCTTCGTTTTCGGAGAAGCCTGTAAATTTTTGCAAATTCACCGGGATGCAGCATCGAATACTCTGTGAAATCGGAAATCGCGGACTGACTGTCTTCCTTTTTGATCGGGAAAATGCCCGTCATATAAGCGGCCGCCACTGCCCTGGGCGTAAAATCCGCATTTTTAAACTAGCTTCTGAGAAGACTTAAATACGCTTCCTGCGCGACAGGATCATCTTTCGCCTCGCGTATCATGGCATCCCATTCATCGATCACGAAAACGATCTGTTTTCCGGTATCCTCCACAAAACGGATCAGTCGTTCGTTCAGTGTCTTTCCCTTTATCTTCTCTGGGAGATCATCCTGGAGGGCATCTGCGATCCAGGCAGGAACGATCTGCAGGGATTTCTGCAAACACTTTGCCTCAGAAATAAAACCGGTGATATCCAGAAAAATCACATTAAACCGGTTCAGGTATGTCAGATAGTCTTTTGTTCGTGCAATAAGCCTGTGATCAAACAGTGCCCGGGAGTCACAGGTACAGTCATAGTAAGCAACCAGCATTCTGGCGGCATAGGATTTCCCAAAACGCCGGGGTCTGCTGACACAGGTCAACTTGTTCTTCCTGCCAATGGTCCTGTTTACTGCGGCAATCAGGCCGGTCTTATCCACATAATCTGCATCTGCTATTTCGGCAAAAACCTGATTGCCGGGATTCACATGGGTTTCCAAACAAATCATCCCCTTTCGAGGCATGATTGCCAACCGGACACACCGGACCGGGGGTGCTTAATTGTAGCAGAAAAATCCCTGCCAGTCAGGGAATTTTGCAGATTATTGCCCATCACAATACGGGCACTGTTCCTTTCAGACCTGTGTCACAGTGCGCAGTTGGTTGCCTCGCCAGTTGTACCGGATCAGTTTATGCATGACCGGTTACCGGACGGGAAGATTGATAAAAGGGCCTTCAGGCGTGAAAGAAGGAGAACCGGGGGAAAACCTCTGCGGGAACTGACATGATCCGGGGCAAAGAGGTGACCTTCTGCAGAAATCTGACTTGCAGGAATGCGGTGGGCGTGGTATTCTCAGCAAGGCAGGAAAAGAGTGAAGCCTGCCGGTACAGGAACGCTCCCGGGGCTGCGGAAGCATGGGGTGGAAACGGCCTGGAACGGACAACGATCGGCGGGCCTGCCCTGGGATGACTGATTTGGAGAGGAGTCTGAAAATGATAAAGGTATACTGTTACAGCAAGTGTACGACCTGCAAAAAAGCATTGAAATGGCTGGAGGACAACGGCATTTCATACGAACTGACGGATATCAAAACGGATCATCCGGATGAGGCGTCCCTGAGAAAATACCGTGCGATGAGTGGTTTGCCGCTGAAGCGGTTCTTCAATACCAGCGGGTTGCCGTACCGGGAAATGGGGCTGTCCCAGAAGCTTCCGGGCATGAGCGAAGAGGAGCAGTTTGCCCTGCTGGCGACGGATGGGATGCTTGTGAAAAGGCCGCTGGTGGTGGGGGACAACTTTGTTCTGACCGGGTTTAAGGAAGCGGAATGGAAAGAGAAACTGCTGTGATTTATGCAATGGCCTTTCCAGAGCGTAAGCGGGCCGGAAAGAAAACAGGAGGGCGCAATGTTGAAGGATGAGATCCGGGAGAAGCTGCAGGCGCTTCAGGATGAAAAATACCGGGCATTTCAGGTGCGCCTGATCCCGACGGTGGATCCGGTAACGATCATCGGCGTACGGACGCCGGAGTTGAGGAAACTGGCGAAGGAGCTGGCCGGTCGGCCGGACATCTCCGATTTTCTTGCTGCGCTGCCGCACCGGTATTTTGAGGAGAATCAGCTTCATGCCTTCATCCTTTCCGGGATGAAGGATTACGACCGGTGCACAGAGGCTGTCTGCCGGTTTCTGCCGTACGTGGACAACTGGGCAACCTGCGATCAGATGTCGCCGAAGTGCTTCCGGAAACACCCGGCAGAACTGATGGATCTGATCCGGAAATGGATCGGCAGCGGGGACATTTATACGGTCCGGTTCGGACTGGGCATGCTGATGACCCATTACCTGGATGAGGCATTTGACCCGGCTTATCTGGAACTGGCAGTGGTCCGTTCCCCGGAATACTATGTACGGATGATGGTCGCGTGGTTTTTTGCAACAGCGCTGGCCAAGCAGTATTCCTCGACCGTTCCCTATCTGGAACAGGGAAGACTGGATCCGTGGACACACAATAAAACGATTCAGAAGGCGACAGAGAGCTATCGGATTACACCGGAACAGAAAGCTGCGCTGCGGAAACTGAAAAGGCCCGGATCCGGCGAAAGGGGTTAGCCCGGTACCCTGCACCTGTTTGTCAGATGATGTTTCCTGATAAAGCTACGGTGCCGAAAGCTGAGACAACGTTAAAGGGGTGAGCATGGGGATATGAATTATCCGGCGTCTATTGCGGCTCTGGTCGGGCACCTGACCTGTCAGGAGGAGAGCGTCGGAAGATCCGATGCGCAGGTGCTGATCTTTGATGATTATGTGCTGAAAATCCGTCCGAAGGATGGCATTGATACCGGTGACGCAGGACTGATCCGCTGGATTGCGGGCAGACTGCCGGTCCCGGAGATTGCGGCGCATGAGATCACGGATGGAAAAGACTGGCTGCTGATGACCAGAATCCGTGGCAGAATGCTGTGCGATTCCTCCGTGATGGATCATCCGGTACTGCTCCTTGACTGTATGGCGGAGGCGCTGCACCGGCTGTGGTCATTTCCGGTGGAAAACTGTCCGTCCGGATCGGTGGTACAGACAACCCTGAAGCGGGCGGAACAGGCCATCTGTTCCGGCTCTTTTGATCCCGCCAGATCTGAACCGGGCACGTTCGGGCCGGGCGGTTTTGAGTCCCCGGAGGCTCTTCTGAACTGGCTGATGCATAACCAGCCGCTGGAGGACCCTGTACTGGTGCACGGGGACTTCTGTCTTCCCAACCTGTTTACTGACGGAAAGCGTTTATCCGGGTTTGTTGATGTCGGGAACATGGGGATCGGGGATCACTGGATGGATCTTGCTCTGGGATGGCGCAGTCTGAAATACAACAGCGACGGTCATTATGGGCGAATTTACCCGGCAATTGATCCGGATGATCTGTTCCGGGCGGCCGGGGTTGACCGGGATGAGGAACGACTTCGGTATTATCTTTTCCTGGATGAACTGAACTGATTTGGTTTTGGCTGGACGACTTTTTTGATATGTGTTCCCTCCTGCATCCGAACCTGAAGGGGGCTTTGCAGACGGGAACGGAATGAATGTGACCGGCCTTTGTGAGCCGTTTGTGGACTGAAGGAGGGAGTATGACAACCTGTAATTGCGCACCGATCCCCCATCTTCCGTGGCAGCCGCGTCCTGCCGGAGATGTGCATGATGCGCCGCTGTGGCGCTATGAGGGGAATCCCATTATTGGCCGCAATCCGGCACCCGGAATTGCCCGTATCTTTAACAGCGCGGTCTGGCCCTGGCAGGACGGCTTCGTGGCGGTATTGCGGGGTGAGAAGGTGAATGGCGTTCCGGAGATCTTTCTCGGCCACAGCAAAGATGGCCTGAACTGGCAGGTGGACCATGATCCCATTCCGTTTGTGGATGAGGAGGGCAGGTCGTTTATGCCGCGGTACGCCTATGATCCGCGTCTGGTCCGGGTGGAGGAGACGTACTACATCATCTGGTGCCAGGATTTCTATGGGGCATCCATCGGTATGGCAAAGACGGAGGATTTTGAGACGTTTGTCCGGCTGGAGAATCCCTTTATCCCGTATAACCGGAATGCGGTGCTCTTCCCGCGCCGGGTCAACGGGAACTACCTGCTGCTTTCCCGTCCGTCGGACAGCGGACATACGCCCTTTGGCGATATTTTTCTCAGTGAAAGTCCGGACATGGTGTACTGGGGGAAGCACCGGCATGTCATGGCCAGGGGGAGCGTCTGGTGGGAAAGCGTGAAGATTGGCGCGGGCGCTGCACCGATTGAAACCGATGAGGGCTGGCTGCTTTTCTATCACGGTGCTTCCAGCACCTGCAGCGGCCTGGTGTATTCGATTGGCGGGGCCGTTCTGGATCGGGAGAATCCCTCCGTGGTCCGCTACCGCTGCGAGAACTTTCTTCTGACCCCGGAAACGGAATATGAGGAACGGGGCTTTGTCGCCAATGTCTGTTTCCCCTGCGCAGCCCTCTGTGATGGGGCAACCGGGCGGATCGCCCTCTACTATGGCGCGGCTGACTCCGTGGTCGGTGTGGCATTTACGACGGTGGAGGAGATTGTTGCCTATATCAAGGCACATTCCGTGCTAACGGAGCAGGACCGGGAAATCGGGCGAAGGTAGGAAACGGATCATTCAACACCTGTCACGGTAAGGCGAGCATTGCCGTGAGGCCGGCGGACCAGGGCAGAGAGGAGGATCTGTGTCCGGGAATTTCCAGGATGTATACTTGCTCTGAACGAAGTGAGGATGATCCGGAAAACACGATTCATACCGGAACGGAAAGCGGGATGCGTGGATATCCGATCCGGAAAGGCTGCAGTTTTAGGAGGTGCGAAAATGGGGAAAAACATCCTTCTTGCATCGCTGAGTACCGTGGGAGAGGAGATGGTCATGAGTATTATTCTGCAGAGAAAGAGTTTGGCCATGATTACTGTGAAGCGATGCAGAATGTAGAGGGGAGCACCAAATTTGTCCTGGCTCGTCATGCCATAGAGGAGATCATCGTTATTGGCGACGAAGAATATACGGAAAAAGGAGGAGCAACAGAACCCATCCGTCTGAAAGACGCGGGCTTACATCCCGAGGAAACAGCGTTTTCTCCTGCTTTCAGCCTGTTCTGTACGCAGATTGCGCAGTATATCAATGAGCAGAATACAGCGCAACAGGAGTGTCATGAGATGCTGCCTGAGGGAGAACGGGCAAAGCTCAGGGATTTTGTTCAGCGTTTTTTTGAGGCGAATTCACAGCAGGAAACGAAGCGGATTAACCGTTTTTTTTGATGAACTGTCCTGCAACCGACAGTTGTATTCCCGGTTCTACGAGACGCTTTTCACTGAATTCCGGGAATCTGTCAGGGATCTGCGTTTGTATATGCAGTGGATCAGGAACTATCTTCATCAACAGATATGAAAGAGCCGTACAGGAGACGGCAGGGAAGAATCCGCGAATTGTCCTCATCCCCCCGTCAAGTGTCAGGAAGGCGGCAGATGTGCTGAGACAGGAGAGATTCCGGGAACGGGATAAGGAGAGAAAAATCCAGACATATGAGAAACCAGGGACGAAGGAAAGACCTGTGTTGAGGGGAGCCCCCATGATGAAGAGAAAATCCTGAAGGACGGAGGTTCAGCAGTCCTGCCGAACAGATTCCGAACAGATACATATCTGTTCGGCCGACGTCAGAGGATGGACAGAAACACGCCTGTGAACTTGTTCCCTGCGCCTGTCGCACGTTGTCACAGACAGTGTTGTTATGAGAACGGAAAATCTGCGGCGCCGTTTTCATTTCGTCTGCGCCGGTTGCCGCGCCGGATAAGGAGTGGACCTGGTGCGCTGCACCGGTTTGTCAAATTATGTTCCATATCAATCATACGGTGCCGAAAGCCAAGGCAACATGAAAGGAGTTCTGTTATGAAGAGAGTTACCGGTTTGATTCTATCGCTTGTGATTTTTCTGTGCCTGTTTGTCCCGGTTCTGGCAAATGCTGAGGCCGGGAAGGACGATATCCAGGCAGTATTTGACAATCTCATTGAGCGCCTCAAACCCAATCCCCACAGGCTTGTCTTCACCGAGGGTACGGATGCCCGTATCCTTGAGGCAGCTGCACGACTGAAGCAGGAAGGATTCCTTACGCCGGTCCTTATCGGCAATGAGGAGGAAATCCGGGCTGCGGCTTCCAGGGGAAACTTTGACATTGACGGTCTGGAGATTATCGATCCTGCCACCTATCCGGAGATGGATAAGCTTGTCGAGGACTTTGTCACGCTGCGAAAGGGCAAGGCGACAGCTGATCAGGCCCGGGAGCTGCTCCTCAAACCCAATTACTTTGGGACCATGCTGGTCAAGGAAGGCCTGGCGGATGCGCTCCTTGGCGGTGCAACCTATTCGACGGCGGATACCGTGCGTCCGGCCCTTCAGCTGGTAAAAACCCGTGAGGGCGCGAACCTGGTATCCTCCTGCATGATTCTCATCCGCGGCAGCGAAAAGCTTGCCATGGGTGACTGCGCCATTAATGTGTCTTACGAAGACAAAGTGGATGCAAATGGGAATGTCACGCTGAGCGCGGCGCAGCAGGTGGCGGAGGTTGCCGTCGAGACGGCCCGTACAGCCAGACTCTTTGGAATCGAACCGAAAATTGCCATGCTGTCCTACTCCACCAACGGGTCCGCGAAGGGCACCGGCCCGAACATGATGCGCGATGCCACGGCCATTGTCAAGAAGACGCATCCAGAGCTTGCCTGCGATGGAGAGATGCAGTTTGATGCCGCGTTTGTTCCCGAGGTCGGACAGCTCAAATTCCCTGACAGTGAGGTCGCCGGCTATGCCAATACCTTTATTTTCCCGGAAATCCAGTCCGGAAACATCGGGTACAAGATCGCCCAGCGACTTGGCGGTTTCATGGCCATTGGCCCCATTCTTCAGGGTCTGAACGCACCAATCAACGATCTCTCGCGCGGCTGCAATGCCGAAGAGGTTTACCTGATGAGTATCATTACGGCTGCCCAGAGTATCGAGTAACAGACAACCCGGGGGAGCCGTACAGGTCTGGTTTTGCCGGTAAAAGAAAAAACAAGAGTGCATTGTTTCTGCAGAGACGTACGGCAGGAACAATGCACTGCTTTTTGGGCAGGCTTTGCTTTGGCTTTTTCGGGCGATAATCATGCGATAATCCTCGATGAGCGGGTAAAAAGTTCCGTTCACCGAGGATTATCGTCTCTTTTTGGATTGCCGGGGAAGAAAACAGCGGTATAATTTTCCGTGAATGAGAGAAAAGACCGTTTACCGAAAACCATACTCGAGGGGAGAACATATGCTGATTGGAAGAGAGAAGGAAGTGGAGAAGCTGAACGAGCTGTACCACGGGAATTCTGCCGAACTCGTTGCGATTTATGGAGGGATGCGGGTCGGGAAAAGTCTCCGGATATTCCGGCGAAGATGTGTTATTTGAATGAATAAAGGTTGATTTAAGGTTCGCGTTTTAGAATACAGATGGGTAATATCGTGCAGCGAGAGCGTAAGTCCGGATATCCGATTTTGATGAAGGAAGGGGATCCCTGTGAAAAAGTTGTTTATTCTGATTCTAACCTGCGCTGTACTGCTTATGTGTGGCATGGCCCATGCAGAAACAGAGCATGGAACGCTGTCTGCCGACGATCAGATTGTCGGTGTAAAATCCTACGGATTTGTGGATCTTGAGGGTGCAAAGGTTTCGGCGATCATTGTCGAATATGCTGTGCCGGTAGATGGTACAAGCCTTGAACCGGACAGCTTCACTATTACGGATTACACGATTCTGCAGGAGCAGAGTCAGGGCTTTGAGGCTGCGATTGAGATGGATTACGACGGCATCCCCGGCAACGAGGGCCAGATCGAGAAAGTATACGTCAACAATCAACCGGAGCCTTCAGCGGAGGGAGGTACGGATTCCGGTCTGTACGTGATTATTGAGGTCAATACCGACTATATGCTCAACGGTCAGAATCTGGTTTACACCTCCAGCATGATCGCGGGAGCAACACAGGTAAAACCGATTCGGACGGTGGATGGAAAAACAATAGACGTCGGAACGCATGAGATCGGGAACTATTCGGAAAGCGAGCAGACCGGAGGTATGGGTGGACAGAGTAACCGCTCCGGAACTGAAAGTGATGGACAGACTCAGAAGCGTCAGGGTGGTGGTCGGACGGGAAACGGTATGGGCGGAGCTCAGGGTGGAGGCACCCGTACTGCCCGCAGCGCTGACAGGGATAAGATTATTCTGCCGGAGTTCGGCGAAGGGAGCGGCTGGACACTGAACTATATCGGTGACGGCGCGTTCAAAGCGACAAACTGTTACAGTGAGTATACCGGTCAGTATGAGGATTTTGAACTGCCCTACTCCATTTATGTTCCCTCTCAGGAAGTGTTGGACAGCAACATAGGAAAGGTGAGCCTTGTGATTCATATGGAGCATGCGGGCAGTAATGATTCAGATCCCATGGCGGCCATTACTTCCTCACGCGCCGCGGTCAGACTGGCAAGTGCTGAAATCCAGTCGGAGAATCCGGCCATCATTGTCGTGCCGCAGGTGGAGGAAAGCCGTCGTTCTACGGATGACATGGTGGCATCCAGCGAAGTCAACACGGCTGCATGGGAACTTCTGGATGAACTCCTTGTTATCTACGCTGACTATATTGATGTCAACCGCATCTACGGAACCGGTCAGTCCATGGGCGGGATGACCGTCCTGAACATGGCATCCCAGAGAGACAATTTCTTTGCCGGAATCGCGGTAGTCGGTGCTCAGTGGTCAAACAATTACAACAAGGATTACCAGCATAACGGATCTCCGGCCAGAACTCCGGAAAATGATCCGATCAGCTTCAGCGGAAGCAGTGTCGATCCCGCGCATTTTGCCAACTGGTACTATATGATTTCGGATGATAACATCCTCGTGCAGACCTGCGCCGAAGATGAAATGGCTACCGGTGAGTGGCGGTATGCCAGGGATTATCTGGAGAATGCCGGCGGAACGGTTTCTTTTGCGGAGTGGGATCCCTGGCTGGATGTTTCGGAGCAGAATGCGCTGGGAACTGCATTGGTGGATCATGAGAGCGCCGCGCCGGGCACCGGGATCTCCTGGGTTCTGTTTACCCGTGGTTCGCATATGTCTACATGGAAGTATGGTTACAGACTGGATTTTGCTTTTGAATGGCTGTTCAGTCAGAGACGGGAGACTGAAAACACCCGTGGAAAACTGGAGCAGCTGACCGGCCCCTGGCTTGGAAGGGATGAGTCCGGTGCTCTTCTTCCCGGATCCGGAACGGAAGGGATGAATTCCGCGCAGTTTACGACCGGTGGAGCCAGTGAGGTATATGGTGAAAACTGGACACCGGAATCCGTCGGGAACGCAATTCCATAAAAGGACGATCGAAAACGGAAAGCTGCATGCCGGCAACATTTTCCGGATTCCACACAGATTCCACAATTCTCACATTTTCCTTCCTCAATCATCGGGTATACTACAATCGTTCCAAGGGAAAGGAACACAGGCAGGAAGAAGCCGATCGCGACGGTGCTCCGCCGACTGTACCTGAGAACAGATCAAAAACTTCCGAATGATTGAAAAGGAGATTAACACTATGAAACGTATCGTAAGTATTATCTGCCTGGCTGCTCTGCTGGTTTCCATCCTCTCCATGACCGCCTTTGCCGAAGGAAATGCGGATTATGGTTTTAACAAAGGCAAGGCTGAAAATGAATCCCGTCATGCGGTATACAGCCAGCTGGGGAAGACCACGGAACAGGTGGACAAGAGCGGCTATGTGGACAGCCATGTGAATGCAAATTCAACAACCATCGCCACCCTGAACGCAGAAGCGCTGGTGGAGGCGGGCGTCATCGACCAGGAAACGGCCGGTAAAATTGCAGCCTATGCTACTCAAAAGCATACCAACATCAGTGCTATCTATGAGGGAATGGACAGCATGAGTCCCACTGCAAGGCATGACGCCTTCGCTGCCCGCAAGAGCACAGACAGCAATCTCGGTGACACGGTGACTGAACTGGTGACATCTGAGGTCATCACGCAGGAACAGGCGGATGCCATCAACGCATACCTGAACAGGTGATCAGAATAATCGTTTCTGCCTGGCGCGGCTGAAAAGGCCGCGCCGGGTTTCCGTGTTTTGGAGGAGGACATTATCGTGGCAAGACTGCTGATTGTCGACGACGAACCGGATATCCGGGAAATCATTCGTCGTTACGCTGAACTGGAAGGGTATGAGATTACAGAGGCATCGGACGGTTTGGAAGCGCTTGCTCTTTGCCGGGAACATGAATTTGACGCGGCTGTCATGGATGTCATGATGCCGGGCATGGACGGATTTACAGTCTGCCGGGAGGTCCGGAAGATCAGGGATATCCCCATGCTCATGCTCTCTGCCAAGGGAACCGAAGGGGACAAGCTGTACGGCTTTGAAATGGGCGTGGACGATTATGTGGTCAAGCCCTTTTCTCCCCGTGAGCTCATGGCGCGACTGAAGGTTATCATCGCCAGACACGCACCGAAGAAGGAAGAGATCCGTCATCCGGATGAAATCCGTGTGGGAGATTTGCTGATCGATAAGGCCGGTCGGACGGTCAGAGTTCAGGGAAAAACGGTGGAACTGACCACCAAGGAGTTCGACCTGCTCCTCTATTTCGCGGAAAACAGAGGGATCGTGCTCTCCCGGGAGAAGATTCTGAATACGGTCTGGGGATACGAATACCTCGGTGAGGACCGTACGGTGGACTGGCAGATCAAGCTGTTGCGCGGGAAACTCGGCCCCTGTCGGGACTATATCAAAACGCTCAGAGGGGTGGGATATAAACTTGAGGTGTAGAGTTTCCTCATTCCGCACAAAGCTGTGGCGGTATTTTGCGTTGCTGGCAGTGCTGATTCTGGGCCTTCTGTGGCTGTTCCAGACCATTCTGCTGCAGAGCAGTTACGAGCGTATGGTGAAGCGTAATGTTCAGCGCATTGCCTCCTCTCTTGTCGAGCACGCAAATCAGGATGACTTCGAATCCTGGCTCAACACCACGGCGGCGGACAACAGCCTGCTGATCTTTGTGACAGATGAGCAGGGGCAGATACTGTACGCGACCGACGAGCACAGCAACGTCTACGCTGTGCAGGTATCCGACACGTCGGATGGAAACGGTAATCCGTATCGACAGAATCAGGAACAGAGCTGGCAACGGGGTCAGGCACATTACCTGTCCCTTCCTTCCGGATATGAAGACTTTCTGATGCGACTTCGTTCCAGTGCGGATGGTACCGTTGCTTATACGAGTGGCACGGCCTTCATCTACGGGTTCCGAATGACGGTGAACGGGACGGAAGCGGTTACGTACATCAGCACGACACTTGCGGCGGTGGGCTCAACGGTTAAAATCATCCGGATTCAGCTGCTTTGGGTGACGGTGATTTCCCTCGCGATGGCCTTTGGCATGGCCTGGGTGCTGGCCAGACGCTTTTCCGCGCCTGTCTCGCGCATCTCCGATGAGGCCCGCAGGCTGGCGGAAGGGCAATTCGATGCCACAGGAACGAAAGGCTTTTCCACGGAACTGGATGCACTGTCTGATTCCCTGACACAGGCAGCCAGGGATATCACGGAAGCAAGAAAATACCAGCGGGATTTCCTGGCGAACATCTCTCATGACCTGCGGACACCCCTGACCATGATCAAAGGCTATGCAGAAATGGTGCGGGATATCTCCTGGCGGGACGAGGAGAAGCGGGAGAAGGATCTGGATGTCATCATCCGTGAGGTGGACCGGCTGACGGCTCTGGTCAATGACATAATCGACTATTCCGGCATGGAAAGCGGCCGATCAGAGATCAGCATGGCGTGTTTCGACATCAGTCGGATGGCGGAGGAGGTTGCAGGCCGCTTTATCCCTCTGTGTGAACAGGAAGGGTATATGTTTAACAGGCATATCACCCCTGAACTGAAAGCCATCGGAGATGAAGCGCAGCTGGCCCGTGTGGTGTACAATCTGCTGGACAATGCCATCACGCATGCTGGAGCGGACAAAACGGTGCTCCTGACAGTATGTGAGAACAATAATCATATCCGCGTGGAAATGGAAGATCATGGGGAGGGCATTCCTGAGGACGTTCTGCCTTATGTATGGGACAGATACTTCAAAACCGCCCAGAGCAGACGCAATAAAAAAGGCTCCGGCCTGGGACTGGCAATCAGTCGGGAAATTGTCCAGCGGCATCAGGGAACGTACGGAGTAAACAGCTCCGGGAACGGATCCGTCTTCTGGTTTGAAATCCCGGTTGCGAATGTCTGAGGGGCTTCACAGATATTGCATCTCCCAGCCTGCAATGGGAATTCTGCACGGGTGATTTTTCATTCACGGGTTTGCAGGAAGCGGCTCCGGGCACACATACAAAAAGAAGGAAGAGCTTTCTTCCTTCTTTTTGTATGACAGTCTTTGCCGTATTTGCTTTTACTCCCCGGTGAACCGGATCCGGGAAAACATATTTAAGGCGTGGCATCATCAAAAATACGCTTGACTTATGGCCGGGACGGGCTAGAATACTTGAATTGAACGTGTGGGATCCCAGCCCCTCGCTCAGATCATGATGGATAAAACGCCGCAGTTGGGAGAATGTGGAACCACAGGACTCCATTCGGCGATCGCAACAAAGGCGAAAAAGTCTGCTGTTGAGTGCTTTGGGACTCCGATTTTGAATGCGGACATACACAGACCGGTATTGATTGGAATGTTCGAATGAGGTACACAAACGGGAAGGTTCTCTGTGCGTACATTTCCCGGGATTTCACTGCAATCCGGATGGACACCAGGAACAGACGGAATAGCGTTTCGAAGAACAGGATTTCAGGAATGCAGGGGCGACAGGATCTCGCACCTTCCGCAGTGAGGACAACGGGGAGAAACAGGAAAGTATGAACAGGAGAAAGAACACTGAAAAACTGACAACAAGGATGCTCATTGCCATCATTCTTGCGGTGGTGTGCGGACTTGGAACGATTGTTCTGCGGGAACATCTTCTTTCCACCGGAAAGGAAGCCACATGGACAATCATAAACAATATCCTGTTTGCGGACATATCCGCAGCAACGAATGACAAGGCAATCGGGTTATTCTACATCATCGGCCGGCTGTTCGTAAAAGCGCTTCAGCTGATCATCATCCCGATGGTTTTTACGAGCATCATCCTGGCAATCATCCGCATCACGGATTCGAAAAAACTCGGAAGGATCGCCTCAAAGACGATTGGTTACTTTCTGGGAACAACGGTTGTATCCATCCTCCTCGCGACGGCAGTGGGCATTCTTGCATACAACGCAGGAGCCTTCCGGAACGCGGCGGTTGACCTTGCCGGGACGCAGGGGACGGGCGCAACAAATCCCCTGATGATTGTTGTCAACGCGGTACCGGATAACCTGATCAGTGCACTGGGCAACAACACCGGCATCCTTGCGGTCGTGGTATGTGCCCTGTCTGTCGGACTGGCGGTCAACAGTGCCGGCGACAGGATTCGGCTGCTGCCGGGAATCTGCGAGGAAATCAGTCTGGTTATCAGCAAAGTCCTCACTTTTGTCGTGGAAAAGTTCGGGCCGGTGGCTATCTTCTGTCTGATTACCCGTGCCTGTGCGGCCTATGGGGTGTCGTATCTGAAACCTGCGGTGGCGTATATGCTGCTGACGGTGGCACTGCTGCTTCTGATGCTGACCGTGGGGTACGCCTGTTTTGTGAAGATGACCACAGGCCTTAATCCCCTCCCGTTCTGCAGAAAAACGGCAAGGGTTGCCCTGTTCGGGTTTTCCACCTCCTCAAGCGCGGCGACCCTGCCGCTCAACATGAAGACGACAACGGAACACCTGGGCGTCCATGAGGAGATTGCCTCATTCGTTCTGCCGCTTGGCATGACGGTGAATATGGACGGAACGGCGATTATGCAGGTGATCGCCACGATCTTTATTGCCGGCTGCAGCGGAGTTGAACTGTCTTTGCCCAAACTGCTGCTGATCGGTGTTCTGGCCATTATCGCCTCGATCGGTACACCGGCATCACCCGGTGCCGGAGCGGTGATTCTGTTCACCATCCTGAGCGGGGCGGGGATCAACAATGAATACGCCCTGATAGCGTACAGCCTTGTCATCGCCATTAACCGCCCCATCGAGATGCTGGTAACCGCCCTCAATGTGGTGGGTGACAGTGCCTGCGCCGTGGCGGTGGCAAAGAGCGAAGAGGCAATTGATCTTGAAAAATACCGGGAATAGTGTTCCGGGCATTTGACTCTGGCAGGAATGCCCGGACAGAGTGGAAAACGGTTTTCCCGGGATGCATTACATCAGGGCCCTGAACCAAAGGAGAAAGGGCCGGACACGTGGAACGGGATACTGGTCCTGCGGTACAATGTCTTTCGAGGGACTTTGCGGGGGCGGTTGTCCGTTGGACCGTGACAAACCGTCACGGCGGACAAAAAAGTTGACAGCTTTACCCCTGATAGAATAAAATACCTCATCCGCGAGGATGTCGCGGGGAAATAGAGCACTATTTTGATTATTATCAGGAGGAAATTTATGACAATCACAGCTTTCAATCCCCTTATTGTTACGAAGGATGCAGAGGCGACCATTGCCCTTTTTGAGGCCCTTGGATTTGAACGCCGTCATAAGAAGACCGGAATCAATGAGACCATCGAATCTGTTCGCATGAGATATACAGGGGAAGATGGGAAAGTCTTCCATGTGGACATCGCAGCTGCACCCGTTCCTCAGGATATGACAGCTATCCGGATGAATGTTCGTGACTTTGAGGAAGCGAAGAAGATGCTCGAGGAAAAAGGCTTTAAGAATGCCCAGGGCGAAAAGATTACGGAGACCGGCTCGAGCAAGGCTACCATGATGATCAGCCCGTCCGGATTCGGCATCAGTGTTGGCGAGCACATCAGGAAAGAGGACTAAAGTTGTAAATTTCGGGTTTTGAGGAGGCACCGGGTTTCCCGCCGAGTACAACGAACAGCAGCAAGTATGCTTACCTTGTCTCCCCGGGCGATACGATCATTGATTTCTGTCAGCATGTTCAATCCTGAGTGAGCGGGGATTCACACGCCTCATACAGGCTGCGTGAACGGATCTTGCTGCACATTGCGAATGGATCCGGAACAACCTGTTTTTACAACAATGAATGACCTCGGACAGGAAACCCCTGCCGGGGTTAGGTTGTTTAGTACGGTGAATGTATTGCACACCGGGCCTGATGCGGCTTCCTGTCAATGATCCGAACAATGCTGCGGACGTGGATGTTGAACAGGTCAAAAAGATGGTAGATCTCTTTCTCTCAAAGTGATTTACCTATTTTGATACAGCCCTGATGTACAACGGCGCTGCCAGTAAGGGGATCGCCAAAGAGGCGCTGGTGGACCGTTATCCAAGGGACCGTTTTATGCTGGCTACCAAACTGCACTTTGCCTACTTCAACAGCATGGAGGATCGGGACCGGGTTTTTACGGGCAGCTTAAAAAAACCGGGGCGGGGTATTTTGATTACTACCTGCTGCACGAAGTTGAGGCTGGCTGCTATGACAAGTGTCAATTACCCACCACTTAGCCCAAGGGCTGAAGTGGAGGCTTGCGCAGTCTTTGCAAGAGCCTGGTTGACTAGCCTAAGATCTTAAGATCTCGGTCTTAGGATCTACGTTGATCGAGTCATAACACCCGTGGACGTATATATATTACCTAATCTGCGGCTCTGTTGACCGTTTATTAAAAGCTCTGAGGGGAGGAGCGGTGTGGCGGTCGTCAAAAGCTCTTTCAACATTGGCGAAG
>JAFUBF010000336.1 GCA_017460325.1 Clostridia bacterium
AAAGTATCCTGAAAGGTTGGAGTCCTTTTTTGATCCTTGAACAGTTATCATTGGTGAAGTATGCCCATTCATTTTCTGTACGATTTCCATGAGATCGGAAACTTGGTGAATCACTTAAGACCACGTCGCTAATGACTATGTCGATATGCTATGGTGATCCTCGGTTTCAGTTCATAAAAAGTATCGTCAACACTGTTATCACGTCTTTTGTCTTCTCATAGTGCTCTCTTGTGCTTTTGACGACCAGAAACCAACCTACGATTGATTTGAAACAGCCTTTTTGTTATACTTCATCCCGAAAGTTGAGTAAAGGTACAGGCGGTGGGGAAATGCGGTATCCGATTGGTGACGTGGCGAGAACGCTGGGGGTGACACACGCCGGACTCCACTACTTTGAAAAGCAGGGGGTCATTGCTCCGACAAAAGGTGACATGGCGAGGCGAACCTATTCGATCCGGGACTTCATCCGGCTGGTGAGTTACAGAAAATACAGGAATATGGAAATGCCTCTCAAGGTGATTGCCGGTCAGTTTTCTGCGGAGGGGGACTCCTTTCCGGTGATCCGGGAACGGGTACAGAGGCAGGCGGAGCAGGCAGAGCAGATGGCCCGGCGGTATATGCGCCTGGCAGAGGATGCAGGCTGGTTCAGCAGCCATATCGACATGGCCCTTGAGCGGATGGACAGAATCGAGTTTGCAGTCATGCCCTCTCTGTATCTTCTCTCGGTGGGGGATGAGGGGTGTATATCGGGAGAGCGGCAGGAACAGCAGATTGTATCCAGGTGGCTTTCGGAGTTACCCGGTACACGGGTATCCGTCATCTCCGATAAGGAGGGAAACGGACGGTACGGGTATACGGTCGCCGAAAATCGGGCGGAGGAACTGCATCTCACCGATAGCCCTGCCTGGCGGCTTGAGGGGAAAAACTGCATTCATACATTTACAAAGGTAACCGGGGAACTGTTTGATCAGCCGGATCTGGCGTTTGTATCGGTCCGGCGGTATATGCGGGATCATAACCTTGAGCAGGACGGACTGGCAGTTGCCGTGATTTTGTGTGTTCAGTGCCACGGAGAGGAACTGAATCCGCTGCTTGAGGTGTATGCTCCGTTCAAATAGCGGACCACCTTTCATGTCCGGTTCCCGGAGGAACCGAAACAATTGGTTCCCGGAAACGGTTGACAGGAACATGGGGAGGACCTGCGGGCCCTCCCTTGAATGTTGCCATGGCTTTCGGCATCGTATGACTGATAGGGGACATCATTCGGCGAACCGGTGCGGTGCACCGGGCCAACTCTTTTCATGAGTCTTTGGCTTTCGGCACCGTATGATTGATACGAGACATTACTCGGCAAACCGGTGCGGGGCACCGGACCAACTGCTTTCCTACGTGGAAAATCTGAACACGGCTGGAATTGTGCGGGGAATCTGTCCGGGCATATGTCCTTGCATTCCCTACCCTGTCTGAATATAATATGGAACGGACAGGAGAAAGCCGAAAATGTCCGGATCGGACAGATATCACATGCTTTTCTGCCGGGAACAGTGCCGGACGGAAGGCGTTACAATTTGGAGGACGTATGAGTAAGGGGAGATACAGGAACGGAGAGGTACTGAAAGAGGTCTATTCCTCTTCAATGGGATTTACGGTAGTCGTACTGGCGGCTGTCGGACTGCTTGAGGTCTGCATGCTGATCTATACGATGGTCAGACCGGAACTGTTCGGGGAACGGATTGCCATCTACCGGACCTTCTATATTGCGCTTCTGTCGGTGGCGGTGTTTTATCTGGGTCTGTATCGTTATGTGAGGCAGGATATGGACGGTCGGTATCGTCTGCTCAACGTGGCGAATCCGATCTGTGCCACCTTCTTTTTCCTGTGGGCACTCGGAATTTCCTATTTTGACATGAAGGCCACCGGGATAGTGGATCCGTCGGTATTCATGACCTTTTCCATGACAGTGCCCATCAGCTTCTTTCTTTTCCCGGGCGTGTACATCCCCATCTGCGTGATCGCGGATGTTTGTCTGCTTTTTCTTGTGGCGCAGTCGGGCGGGTATTTCGGTGCCATCGTCAATTCATCCATTTTCATGATCTTCCAGCTGCTGCTGGGGTATGGGTATCTCCAGCTCAGATTACGTCTCAGTGAACGCGTCTGTGTGGAAAAAGAGAATGCCATGATCGATGCCATGACCGGTCTGGGAAACCGGAGAGGCTATGCAGAGGCGATGCGACAATGCGCGGTGCTGCCTCCGGATTTCCGGTATCTGACAGTGGATATCAACGGTCTCAAAGAGGCGAATGATCATCTCGGACATGACAGGGGAGATGCCCTGATTACAGGCGCTGCCCGCTGCCTTGAATCGACGATCGGTGCATATGGCCAGGTGTTCCGGATTGGCGGGGATGAATTTGCCGTGCTGTTGAGGGCCGGACGGGAAAGAATGGATGCACTTTTTGCGGAGTATGCGGAAAGGCAGAAAGACTGGTCGGCGAAAAACGGCATGGAGCTTGTGACTTCGTGCGGCTGTGCCTCGGCGGAGGAACAGAAAGATGCGGATGTCCATGAACTTGCCAAAGCGGCGGACCAGCGCATGTACGATGCAAAAGAAGAATACTACCGGACAAGGGGGAAAGAACGGCGCCGGAGATGAGACGGGGCGTCAGAGTGCGGTGGCTTGCGGGAGAGAAAACGGAAAAGTCCTGCATCATTGACCGGAAAGAGAGGAACAGACGGTGTTTTTGTTTCGCAACAGAATAAATGAGGGACTTCAGGAATACCGGAATACGAAGGGGGCTGTCCTGGTGGATGTCCGGGAACCGGAGGAATACCGTTCCGGGCATATTCCGGGGGCCATGAATATTCCGCTCGGGAATATTGAACATCTGCCGGTTGACAAAAGTACCCCGGTTTTTGTGTACTGCCTGAGAGGCAGCAGGAGTCGGCGGGCACAGTCCATCCTGAAACAGGCTGGCTTTACGGCGGTCACAAGCATCGGCGGGATCAGTCAGTACAGAGGACCCATTGAAAAGTAACCATGAGGAAAGAGGAAATATCAGAAAAGGCTGCCATCCGGCAGCTTTTGGTTTATGTGCGGGCCTGCCTCAGGGGCGGAGGGGCGTGTTTTGGCCGCCCCGTGCCCTGTCAGGCGCCGGGCGAAATTTCTGAAAATGGTACGCAGCTTTCGGGCAGCGTCAGGGCTTTTCAGGAATCAGCCGGACTGCCAGGGAATCCCTTTCTTTCCTTTTGCGGGCACATGTGGTACAATACCGGCTGTATTGGGTTATTCGAACGGGAAATGGAGGCAGCGAATGGCAGAGGGAACGCGTTTTGATCTGGTCTACGAAACGATGCCGTGGCACAAGGTGGATACGGTTGTCTTTGATATCGGCAACATTCTGATCCGCTTTGCACCGGATGGCTTTATTGAGACACTTTTTCCAGGTGATCCGGAGAAGCAGGAAAAGATGCTGCGGGAAGTGTATAACGGGAAATACTGGATCGAGTTTGACCGGGGGACCATCGGCTATCCGGAGGCGGCGCAGGCGCTGGTGCGGGAATTCGGCGGTGCGTATGAGGATTACATGAAAGCCATGACCGGCTGGATTGATCTCAAGACCCCGATTGAGGAAGGATTCCGGGCGGCCCGGCGCTGCAAACGTGCCGGAAAGAAGATCTGGCTGCTCTCAAACTATCATGATACGGCATATGAACGGCTCCGGGAAAAGTTCAGCGACTGGTTCGATATCTTTGACGGAGCGACGATTTCCTGTTACCTTCACCAGATTAAGCCGGATCCGGAGATTTATGAGAGCCTGATCAGCCAGTCAGGTCTCGTGCCGGACCGGGCGCTGTTTATTGATGATACGAAAATCAACGTCGAGGGGGCCATGCGTGCCGGGATCCACGGCTTCCACATGGATGAGATCGGGAAGATGGACCGCTTTTTCATCTGATCCCGCGAAACGAAGTGGCCTGGGAATTTCCGCTCTGACAGGTCAGATAGCAGAGCGGGATGCAGAGGTCTTGAAAAGAAGGAATGCAAATGAGAAAAGGATTCATACCTGTCCTGTTCCTCCTGACCGGTCTCCTGTTATCCTGCCCGCCCGCAGGGGTGCGTGCGGAAACCGGGACGGTCTTTGCACCGGACCGCCTGCCGGACCGGGGAACACCTCCGCCGATTTTTCCTATCGAGAAGGTGGCAACGCCGGATGAAATCACGGATGCGGCGACTCCGGATGAGGCCATAGTGGCGGTGGAGACGCTGAGCCCGGAGGAACTTCGGACGATTTACGAGAGTGAGGTTTTTGCGGCGATTCGCAGCGGCGAGCGGATTCTGGTCCGCGGGCGCGAGGGCGAGGATGTCCGGCTCTGCCAGGAACGCCTGGCGGCTCTTGGGTATGATGTGGGGGAGATTGACGGCGTATACGGGCGCAGAACGGTCCGGGCTGTTCAGCTTTTCCAGGAAAAGAACCATCTGGAAAAGATCGACGGAAAGACGGGATCGGCCACGCTCGAAGCACTGTTCACCTGGGGGGCGAAGGCGGTTCCGACACCGACCCCCACGCCGACTCCGACGCCCACTCCCACCCCGACACCCACGCCAACCCCGATTCCCACCCCCGGACCGACACGGACGCCGGCGACCAGGGGAGCGCCAATCCGGCTTGAAACCGGAAAGGTCAGCATTGAGGAGGGAACGTTTACCCTGATACTGGGACAGGACGAAGAGGGAACCGTCCTTTACCCGGTGGGCGGAATCCTCGGTTTTCTGCTGTACGAGGAGACGGCCCTGCCGGGCAGTTTCACCTTTACACGTGCGAGAGACGGACGTGAGATTACGTTCCTGCTGTCGGAAACGGAGGGAAAGTGCACGGACCTGATGGGTGCGGTGGACGGGATTCTGTTTCTTCCGGAGACGGAGGATATTTACCTATGGGATGGGGAGCTGTACGCCTCACGGGTTCTTCTGAATCAGCTGGGGCTGTTGGTATATGAACGGGAGATTCCGCTGATTACGGAGCTGAGGGAAAATGACGGACAGGAATGAACGGGGCATTCCGGAAATGAACCGGGAAATCCTGGTCAGACTCAGCCGTTTTCTGCAGGGCCCGGCCAACCTGGGGGAACAGGAGGTCCGGATGCTGGCCGAGGAAGTTCAGCTGCCCCTTGACCAGATTGCCTGCATCATGCTGGGGGCCTGTCTCGGACTCGATACGGACCGGGCCTATGACCGGGCACTGATGGAGCAATATGTGCAGCCCGGATTCCGGCTGCTTTCTGCCCGGGAGTATCAGGCAGATCCGTATCGGCAGACCATCCGGTTTCCGAAGACAAAAAGCGGCGACTGGACATTTGAGGAAAAGGAATTTGCCCCGTTCGAAGTGTTTATCCGGGACGATCTGCTCCTCCCGGGGGACGGGCGGGAGATCCCGAGGACCGGTGCGTTTTCAGAGCGCTTTCCTTACCCGACGGTCCTGCAGGGCGGGCGTGAGTGGATGACCCTGGCGCCGGTCGAAATCGAGACCATGAAGCGGCCGATTGCCCTGGCACGGGGACATGTGCTGACCTTTGGCCTTGGCATGGGCTATTATGCCTTTCATGTCTGCCGGAAACCGGAGGTACAGAGCCTGACGGTTGTGGAAAAGGATGCGGAGCTGATTCGCATGTTCCGGGATCTGCTCTGCCCGCAGTTTCCGGAACGGCAGAAAATGCGGATTGTCTGCGCAGATGCCTATGACTACCTTGAGGAGAATTACCGACCCGAGCAGTTTGATTCGGTATTCTGTGATTTCTGGCATGATGCCGGAGACGGTACAGAGCACTATCTGCGGCTCAGGGAAATCGAAAAGCGGTATCAGACCCGATTTCTCTACTGGGCGGAGGGACTGCTGAGACAACAGGCGGGGTTCCTTAAGAGCGAACAGAACCGGAATGACTGAGGATAACGGATTATCAGGGATCAACGGCACCGGAAAACCGACAGGACAGGAGGAAAAAGCAAATGGCAAAAGTACTGGCATACGGATTCTTCGAAGAGGAGGAGACTTTGATCAGGTACTGCGCGGAAAGGCTCGGTTTGAGTGTTCGACGTGTCCTTCCGGAAGAGCGTGATGAGGCTGTCTTCCGTCTTCTGGCAAAACCGGAGATTCAGAAGACGGTCCCGGGGGTGGATGATCCCTACGGGAAACTCGTTCTTGTCGCACCGGATACAAAGGAGCAGATGTATTCCCTGTTTCATCTGCTGAAAGAGGCGGCGGGTCTTGAGATCCCCAACAAGGCAATCGTGACCCCGTCGAATCTGAGCTGGTCCTTTGGGAAACTGCTGAGCGTGATAGCCGAGGAATCAAGGAAAACAGAGGAAGCTGTGAAGAGGATGAAAGATGCGAAAAAATCCTGAATCGTCTTTTTTGCCAGACGGAGTCAAATGGCTGGCGGTAGCGGTGCTGCTGGTGCTGCTGGCATTTCTGGTGCCATCTCCTGCAATGATGGAACCGGAACATTTCGAGCCACATACCGGCAGAGTGTCCGGCTTTGAAAAGGCAGTGCGGTCATGCGATCCCTGTGCTGTTTGGGAGGCGCGGATGGGATGACTGGATTGTTTACAGTATACGGATGTACTGTTGCCATTGGAGTTCTTGCGGCGATTCTGGTCTTTCTGCGGGAGACAAAAAAGGCCAGTCTGACAGAGCAGGCCGGTGATATGGCGCTCTGTCTTATTCCGGCCGGTCTGATCGGAGCCCGCATTCTGTATGTTCTGTTTCGTCTGCCTTTTTACTGGATGATCGGGCTTGAACACATCTTCTATCTGAGAGAAGGCGGCTTTCTTCTTTACGGCGCGGTGGCAGGCGTGATCCTGGCTGCGGTGGGACTGTGTCGCCGGAGGGGCCTGCCTGTCGCTTCGGTGCTGGATGCACTGGCCATCCCCGGTCTGATCTGCATTGCCATCTGCCGCCTCGGGGAGGGCAGTGCGGGCGAGGGACTGGGCAGTTGGGTGGAAGACGAGGCGCTGGCTGTGTTCCCCTTCGCCGTTCCGAATCTCTACGGGGAACCGCAGTGGTCGGTTTTTCTTCTTGAGGCAGCGGCGGCACTGGTGATTGCGCTGATTCTCCACGCCCGGAAAGGTACCTGTACGGGAAAACGTCTGTGGACTGGCCTTGCCATGGTTGCGGCCTGTCAGATCGTCTTTGAAAGTCTCCGTATGGACAGTGTACTCAAAATCGGTTTTGTCCGGGTGTCCCAGGTGATTTCGGCAGTGATCCTTCTTGGCATTGTACTGGCCGGGCATCTCCTGCGTTCGGATAAAAACCGGGCTGTACACGGCGCCATCGGCATTGTCCTTCTGGCGACGGTGGTCGGCATACTGGAATGGGCGCTTGAAAAAACACAGATCTCAAACTGGATCATTTACGGCGTGATGAGCATAGCGGCCTTTGCGATGCTGCAGATTGCCCTGCGGGCTCTCCGCGGGAAAACGGTTTTGTGAGGGATAAGCCGGATACGGCGGGGGACTTTCCCCTGGCAGAGGGCAAAGGCCCGGAAAGGATTCGTTTATGGCGATTGATAAGGTGAAAGCATATTTTGAGAAGTTTGGAATGGCGGACCGGGTCAGAGAGTTTGACGTGTCCAGTGCCACCGTGGAACTGGCGGCGCAGGCGCTGGGGTGTGAGCCCTGCCGGATTGCAAAGACCCTGTCATTCCTGGTGGATGGCCACGCGATCCTGATTGTTGCCGCCGGGGATGCCAAAGTCGACAATCCCAGGTACAAAGCCCAGTTCGGCACCAAGGCCAAAATGCTGACGCCGGAGGAAGCGGAAACGCTGGTCGGCCATGCCGTGGGTGGTGTGTGTCCGTTTGCCGTCAACGAGGGTGTGCGCATCTATCTGGATGAGTCCCTGAAACGCTTTCCGACGGTCTTTCCGGCATGCGGGAGCAGCAACAGCGCGATTGAACTGTCGATTGAGGAACTGGAGAAGGTTTCCGGGTTCACTTCGTGGGTGGATGTCTGTAAGAACTGGCAGTCCTGAGCGGCTGATCGGGTGTCTTCTCTTCGGAGAAGACGCTTTTTCTGTCTCCCGGATCCGGACAGAGCCCCGGACGGCGGGATATGGGGTGACATCGCTTACCGCCGGAGAGCCTGCTTCCAGGTGCGGCGGGTAATCTGTTTTCCCGGCGTACCCCGGTAAACGCAACTACGGGTTGCTTTTCACGGACGGGAAATCGGGGTATTATGAAAGGGATCAATCCACAGGAGGAAAAACGGTATGGAAGTTCGGGATATTCTGAAAAACCTGAGGGAGAAGAAGCAGCTGACGCAGGACGAGCTGGCAGAGCGCGTCATGGTATCCAGACAGGCAGTGAGCAGGTGGGAAAACGGCGAAACGCAGCCCGGCACGGATACGCTGATGCTGCTGTCCAGGGAGTTTGACGTGTCCATCAATACGCTTCTTGGCTCACCGAGACAGCTGATCTGTCAGTGCTGCGGGATGCCGCTGAACGAGGATGAGGTGATAAGCCGGAACACGGACGGCAGTTTCAATGAGGACTACTGCAAATGGTGTTATACCGGCGGGAACTTCGTTTATAAAACGAAGGAAAGCCTGATTGACTTTCTGATTGCCCATATGCCCAATCCGGAGAATATGCCGGAGCAGGATCGCAGACAACAGATGGATCAGGCCCTGTCCCAGCTGAACCACTGGAAATAGGAACGTTCCCGGAGAATTCCGTGGGCTGAAAAGAAAAGCAGCGAAGACAAAAGCCTTCGCTGCTTTCTGCTTTGTTACTGTAGTTAGTTCCCGGGATCCGTGTTGATTGGCGGACACTTGTTCTTACGGACGGATTTTTCCGTACGCCTGTCCCATCTGCAGATGAACGCTCTGTTCCGCGGTCATTTCAAAGGACAGTTCCTTACTGAAGAGCATGACGATATCACTCCCGCCAAACAGGAAATAGCCGAGAGGATCTCCTTTTTCAACCCGTGCGCCCGGAACAATGGACTTCTCAAAATTTACGGAGGAGACCTGGCACATGCCTACCGGGATAATTGCCACATATCCGCCGGCGTCCGTTTCGATGATCACGACGCCCCGGGTTTCAATGGACTGCCAGCCGAACGATGCGGAATAATACTGTACATACCGGCCTTTTTCCGCGTCCCAGGTAATGACGCCACCCGGTGCATCATCCTGGCACAGCAGCATCACTTCGCGAATCGTGCCACTGACGGGGATGTGATAGCGGTGGTAGTCATTGATATCCAGAAACGTGTGGGTCAGCTGGCCGCCGCCAAATGCATTGGCATAGGCACTGCCCTCAAGCAGGACGGAGACATCGGTCAGATTTCCGGTCTTGATGTCGACTGCGGTGGGCTCCTGCGTATCCTCTGTAACGATTCGGTTGTCCGTACCGATTGCCCAAAGCCCCTGCGGAGTTGAGTCTGCCGGAGAGATGACAATGCTTTCGTCATCCCTGGCCGTAATGGGGCGTTTTTCCGGATCTTTCAGTCTTCTTGCAAAGAAATCATTGAAACTTTTCCAGTTTTCCGGACTCTCATAGGTGTCATCCTGCAGATGAAAGTCGGGATTCTCATACGCATTCCGGTAATAGGCCTCGCACCAGGATGCCTCAGTGGTCAGGAACTGACCTGAGCTGTAAAGGAAGCGAACAAGCCAGCTCCGAAACGGTTCGTGATACATGAGCGAGTTATGATAATAGCCCAGTTCGGCCAGTTCATCCAGTGGCTGGTTGATGACAAAGTACAGGCATCCCATGCCCTGGTCGATTCGGTCATACAGGGAGAAATGCTCGGACCCGGGACAGATTTCCCAGGGCATGCACCGATAGCAGAAATCGACAAAGTCATAGTAGGACTCGAGATCGCTTACCGGGTTCATCTCAGGATCCGGATTCATCTCTTTTGCCAGTCGGATGGATTTTTCCAGCAGCGCTTTCACAGTCGGGTTGTGCTCAAGCATCAGGATCAGGTCCCGGGTGATGTCCTCGTGGGTATCCTGAAAAGCCGATCCGTTTCCATAACCGCTGATGACCGCCTGCGGGGAATTCTCCGCCTGTCCGCCCAGAACTGTGCAGAGAAGGATGCACAGAAGAAACAGAACCGCTGTCTTTTTCCGCATAAAACATTCCACCTTTCGTCCACCTTTAGGCCTTTCGGACCCTTCATTTGCCTGTCAGTATACCGAAAAATGTGTGCATTGTAAATCCCAATTGTGCGATTTTTTATACTCAGAATTGATTAT
>JAFUBF010000337.1 GCA_017460325.1 Clostridia bacterium
GACTCGATCAACGTAGATCCCAAGACCGAGATCTTAAGATCTTGGGCTAGTCAACCAAGGCTCTTGCAAAGACTGCGCAAGCCTCCACTTCAGCCCTTGGGCTAAGTGGTGGGTAATTGACATTCCTCCTGTCTCCTTTCATGTTGCCTTGGCTTTCGGCATCGTATGATTGATATGGGACATGATCTGACAAACCGGTGCAGCCTTTGCCCACACCTTATATTCTGAAACGATCTTCGGTGAAAGTATAGCACAGAATCCATCACGTGGGAATCAGGTGGTCCTTTGGCAGCGAGCGGGGGACATGGCCGTGATCCCGCCCATCTGGGACCGGAAAGAGTGGCACGGGGATTCCGGACAGAAAACGGGCGGATGGCCTCTTGCCTGATTCTGCATGGTCGGTTCGGTAATTTCGGTTCAGAGGGTTTTTCTGTCATCCGGGAGCCGGCCATGCTGCCGGTGGGGGATTGCAACCAGACCGGCAATGGCCAGGGGGGCACTGAGCGGGATACACAGGAAAAACCGGAAGTCCGTGGGTGAGGAGAGAACCAGGGCCGTGGCAAAGGAATAGCCGATCATCATTGCCGGCAGCGTCAGAGCTGCAGGAGGGCGTTTCCCGGCAAACGCGACACAGGCGAGCATGACCAGCAGGAGCGGGAAGCCGGGGTTCCAGAACAGCCAGGAAAAGAGCGGTCTGGCGGTATGGCGGCAGATGCCGTTGAGCAGATAGCGAAGGACAGGCGACCCCTGCAGGGTGAACGTATAGCCGGCATAGGCGGCGGATTCCGCGCTTTCTATATAGGGAGTCATACGCCAGTAGGCATCCCCGAAGGGAAGGAGCGGCATACGCCAGAGCCCGGAAAGCGCCTCAGTGGCCAGGGCCGGTTCAGCGGCAAAGGCCCGGAGGGCAAAGAGGAAAACCTGCGGGAGGGTGTATGCACTCAGGTTTCCGGGGGACACGTACCATTTGGTTTCATTCCAGTCGCCGGGGGAGTCGTGTTCGGCAAAGACGCTCTGCGGGGCGATGGTTTCAAGGAAGATGCGTGTTTCCTCATCCAGCGAATCGGGTTTCACTGCATAGACGTGGGACAGGATGGTGATGGGCACTCCATAGGTTTCCTCAAGCCGCCGCTCGGCCGGGGTGACGTGGAAAGCGCTGTACAGCGGTCCCCGGATACCGGCGTACAGGAGGAGACAGAGAACGGCAGAGAGAACTACCTGTCGGCGGTGGCCGGTGAGGGAGATCAGCAGCCAGAGGATAACGGGCAGTGTGGCGGCCATGCCGTTATGCCGCAGGATGGAGCACAGGCAGAGAACCGCGGAAAAGGCCAGCAGATTCCGCTTCCTGTGCAGCCAGGTGCCCCGGGAAAAGAGAATGGCCAGAATCTGGCCGGAAAGAAGGAGGATGAAGGTGGCAAAGGCGCAGTCTTTCCAGATGAAAGTGAGAAGACTGGCGGTGGCCGGATTCAGGCAGATATAGGCCGGAACGCCCAGAACAAGCGGCTTTGGCAGCTGCCAGCGCCACAGAACGGAGCAGGAATAGGCCACGCTCAGGGAGAAAAACAGATCCTGCAGGATGAGCAGGGCACCTGGATGCGGGATGATCCGGGTGACCGCCCATTCGTAGAGGGTGTGCAGGGCCGGATGCCAGTCATCAAACTGTCCCAGTCGGATCTGCTGCCACTGGATCAGGGTGTCGGAGGAAGCGCCGCCCGGAAAATAGGCCAGCAGAAAGAGAAGACGGACGGCGGTGCTGGCGAGGAAAAACCCGGCGAAGACCGGGAGGCGGAAGGGGGCCGGTGTTTCGGGCAGGAAAAGGCCGTACGTTTCGGTCTTTCGGCTGAGCATGATCAGGAAAACGGAGAGCAGGACACCGGCGGCCAATGTCAGCCAAAGGGGCCAGAGCCGCACGAGGCTGAGCTGCAGGATGAGAATCAGATAAAAGGCAACGAGGATACACATAAGAAAAAAGGGCCATGCCCTTTTTTCGGAGAGTGCTGTGTTCAAGTGGATGACCCCTCCTCATGGTAGGATTCCTCGGCATTGATCTGCCAGAGATTGGAACGGTCATTGCTGCCCTCCATGACAAGGCGGGCTGCTTCCATACCGGTGAGCATGGAATGATCCATATTGTTGTAACGATGCTGCCCGTTCCGGCCGATGCAGTAGAGATTGGGGATGGCATCAAGGGCGGAACGAATCTCATCCATCTGGTCATACGTGCCAAAGTAGGCGGGATAGGCTTTTTTCTCCCGGGCACAGATGCTGTCCAGGACGGCATCCTCCCGGATAATGCCCAGCTTGACCAGTTCCCGGATGGCCATCTGGATAAAGTCTCTGTCCGGCATGGTCCACATGGCGTCCCCTTCCCGGCAGAAAAACTCAAGTCCCAGCCATACGGTGTTTTCCGGATCTCTGACCATATAGGGAGACCAGTTGTTGAAGATCTGCAGACGCCCGATTTTCACATCGTTTTCCTGAATGTAGATCCAGCAGTCCGGGACGATGTTCCCAATGGTTTTCCGTGTGGTGGTATTCTTTATTTCAAGGCGCTTTACCAGAAGGCCGACGGTCATGAAATCCCGGTACGGGAGGGCCAGAGCGGCCTTTTTGGCGTTCTCCGGGAGACCGGGGGTTCCGGCAAAGAGATCGGAAACGGGCATGGAGGAGAAAAGGTAATCACAGGAAAGAGTGGTCTGTTTGCCGCGGGCGGTCTCCTCCACCACGACACCGGTGATGGGACCGTCCCCGTCCCGAATGGCGGAGAGAAACCGGGTTTCGGTGAGAACCGTGCCGCCCATTTCGCGGATGCGGTCGGCCATGGTTTCCCAGAGCTGACCGGGGCCGTGTTTCGGGTAGGAAAAGGACTCAATCAGGGAGGTTTCGACCCTGGCATCCTTTTTCCGGAAGGGCTTGGTAATGGCGTTGAGGAGAGCGCCCATCAGGGAGAGTTCCTTAACCCGCTGTGCA
Source organism: Clostridia bacterium (assembly GCA_017460325.1). Lineage (GTDB taxonomy): Bacteria > Bacillota > Clostridia > Christensenellales > Aristaeellaceae > Ventricola. Next base: position 2,971 of record JAFUBF010000337.1, read on the forward strand.
CCCCAGTCAGGGGCAATACGGCTGGGGTGAACCCCCCAGAGCTTTTCGGTATATCCTTCAAAAAACATCCCGTACAGGGGTTTTCCGAAACGGTTGATGTAAAAATCCTCCAGGGAGCGGACCGGCCGCTTATGAAAGCAGGAGGCCAGGTAGCCGAAACCGGACTGGATGGTGCGTGCCAGTCCCATGTTGGCAAAGGTCTGCCACTTGATGGAGATCGGGTAGTCAAAGAACTTGCGAAGGAAATAAATGCGGGAGACACGGTTCCGGTAGAGCATGACGGTGTCTGTCTTCTCCGGGTCGGGTCCGTTCGGGGAGAGCGGAATTGTCCGGCCCAGCTGCAGATCATCCCAGGAGGGGGAACCCTGCATGGGAAGGAGATCTTCCCAGAGCGCATTGACCGCCGGACTCTTGGAAAAGAAACGGTGGCCGCCCAGGTCAATTCGATTCCCCTTGTAGAAGAGCGTTTTCGAGAGACCTCCGACCTGCCGGTTTTCCTCAATGAGGATGACGCGGAAACGGTCACCGGCATTTTTGAGAAGTTCATAGGCGGCGGTCAGGCCGGCAGGACCTGCACCCACCACCAGAACGATTTTTTTTGTATCCATTTCGTAATCCTTTGCTGCGATTGGCATCTGCTTTTCCTGCATGAGTATCCGTCAGTCGGGACGGAAATTCTGCTGCGGCCGTATGTGCTTCCTCAGGTGTGCGGGAAGCGGGGAGGACGGAAAGAAGACCGTGAACAGTCCCGGTCATCCTCATGAAAAGACGGAAAAGCGAAAGCAGGGAAACGCTTCCCTAATTGTACTGAAAAAGCGCAATCTGTCAAGCCCCGGCCGGATGCCCTCCCCGATGCGACAGAGAGGAACAATGCGGAAAAAACGCAGAAGTTTGGCAAAGCGGTTGCACTTGTTTTTCCAATCGGATAAAATGTTTCCGGACGACGGACCATTTGCCTCCGTCAGAATCGAGACAGGAACGATATGGAAAGGGGTTGAGCGCAGTGGCCGACGATTATGAAAAACGCGTAAAGGAAAATGAGAAGGCGAACGAGGAATATCTGCGGATCTTCAGGGAGGACCTGACAGCGAGCGGACTGGGCGAAAAGACGATCCGGAATCACATTGAGAACGTGGATCTGTTGCTCAATGATTACCTGCCCGGGTACGAGGACGAGTTTTCCATGCAGGATGGCATGAACTGCATGTACGGCTTCTTCTCCTTCTTTATCCGCAAGTGCCTGTGGTCGACACCGGCTACGGTGAAAAAGCAGGGGGCGAGTCTGAAGAAGTTCTACAAGTGCATGATGGAACACGGGTTTATTGAGAAGGTGGATTACAACGAATTTGCCTCCAACCTGAAAGAATTGCTCCCCGAGTTTGCGGAGGAATGCGAGGATTACAACGGCGGCATGGATTATTACTTCTGACAGGCAGTTTTGCCGGGACAGGGCCGGGAATTTCCCGGACAGATGCGCGTGAAAGGAAAAAAGACGATGCTGGTTAATATGAAGGAAATGCTCAGGAGCGCCGGTCGTGACGGGTATGCGGTCATGGCGGTAAACAGTGTGAACATGGAAATGGCACGTGCGGTCATTGAGGCGGCGGAGGAGGAGCATTCGCCGATCATCGTGCAGATGACCCGGATTCAGATGAAGGCCCTTGCCCATCCGGAGGATCTGGTTCCCATGGTCCTGACCATGGCAAGGCGTGCCAGTGTACCGGTGTGCCTGAATCTGGATCACGGCCCGGACTATGCGACGGTTGTCGATACGCTGCGCATGGGTTTTACCAACGTGATGATCGATGCCTCCGCCCTGCCGTTTGAGGAAAATGTCCGGAGAACGCGCATCGTGGTGGATACGGCACACGCCATGGGAGTCAGTGTGGAGGCGGAACTGGGCCATGTCGGCCAGGCCGCGTCGGGCGACGGGAAGACGGAGGATTTTTATACCAACGTGGAGCAGGCGGTGGAGTTTGTCAGGCGGACCGAGGTGGACGCGCTGGCGGTCGCTGTCGGCACGGCTCACGGCAAGTATCCGTCCAATTACGTTCCGAAACTGGACTTCAGGCGCCTGGCTGAGCTTCGGGATGCCCTTCAGATGCCCCTGGTTCTGCACGGCGGTTCGGGCTCCGGCGAGGAGAACATTAAGAAGGCGGTTGCCGGGGGAATCTGCAAGATCAATGTGAAGACGGATGCTTTTGCCGTGGCCGCCAATGCCATGAAGGAAAAATGGGCAGAGGATCCGGAGGCGGACTACATGGAGATCATGGTGGCTGCCGAGGCCGCGGTCAAGCGGTTTGTGAAAGAGTATATCCGGATGATCGGCTCAAATGACCGGTACACCTTTGATTATGCGGACAACGGAAGCCGCGAATAAGCCTTTTCCGGAAAATGCCTGTCCCGCAGTCGGGGCAGGGAGAGAAGAGAGTAGGGGTTTATCACATGGAAATGCGTGAAATTGGCCACTCGGGGATTGTTGTGAACGGCCTTGGAATGGGATGCTGGGCCATTGGCGGGGGCTCCTGGTGGGGCAAGAATGATGACCGGATGTCCATCGATACCATTTACCGGGCGGCCCGGTTGGGGATCGAGTGGATTGATACGGCCCGGGTGTACGGATTCGGACACAGTGAGGAGGTGGTCGGGCGTGCACTGCGTTCCATGCAGCGGCACAAGATCATCCTTTCCACGAAGTGCGCCCTTCAGTGGGATATAAAGGAAGGGGAGTTTCATTTTTCACGGGATGGGCATGAGGTGTACCGCACACTGACACCGGCGTCGATCCGACGGGATCTTGAGGAGAGTCTCCGACTCCTTAAAACGGATTACATCGATGTGCTCTATACCCACTGGCAGTGCCGGGAGTACGGGCTTGTCCCGGTGGATGAGACCATGGGTGAGCTGATCCGGATGAAGAAGGAAGGAAAGATCCGGGCCATTGGGGCATCCAATGTCAGCCTGCAGGTCCTCCGGGACTATGCCGCCTCCGGGGAACTGGATGTCATCCAGGAGAAGCTCAGCATTGTGGACCGGAAGCCGGAGGCGGAACTGCTGCCGTTCTGCGAAACGCACGGCATCTCCCTTCAGACCTATTCGCCCATCGAGCAGGGACTGCTGTCCGGCCTGATTTCAGATGACTATGAACCGGTTCCGGGCAGCGTGCGGGACGGGAAGTTCTGGTGGCGGAAAGAGAATATCCGGAGAGTCAATGAGATGCTGCGCGGATGGGGTGACCTGACGGAGAAATACGACTGCTCCATGGCCAACCTGTGCATCAAGTGGAATTCCATGCTTTCCCCCTGCATCCATGTGCTGTGCGGGGCCAGAAAGGTCGAGCAGATTGACGATGTCTACGACTCACTGGATATCCCCATGTCCCGGCAGGACTTTGAGCGCATGAAAGCGGATGCGGATGCCCTGATCGCGGAGGCAGGCGGAGAGGCCCGGTGATCCTATGCCGAATGCCCCGTGTCCGTTTCGATTCGCATTTCCCGTGTTCAGGGCCTGAAACCAGGGCTTTACCGGGTCAGGTACTTCTCCCCGGGGGACCTCCGGGCAGTGGGGGTGCTCTCCTGTGACGTTAATTCGTGGAATGACTGTCAGGAAAATGGACCGGTGTTTACAGAAATCAGGAGGGATTTCCTATGTCCTTGACAATCAGCGAGATCAAAGCGGCCCGGGACCTCATTGCGCCGTACATTGTCCATACGCCGCTTTTGCGGATGAAGAATCTGGATCCGTACCTTGGCTGCGAGGTCTATGTGAAGGCGGAATGTATGCAGACAACCGGGGCGTTCAAACTGCGCGGTGCCATGAACAGGATCCTGTCGCTCTCAGAGAAGGAACTGCAGCGGGGGATTGTTGCGGCATCTTCCGGCAATCATGGAAAGGCCGTCACCTATGCCTGCAAAATGCTGGGGGTCCGGGCGACCATTGTTTTGCCGGACACCGTCGCAAAAATCAAGGAAGACGCGATTCGCAAGTGGGGCGCGGAGATTGTCAAGTGTGATGTGTCCGAGCGGTTTGAGGTGGCGGACAGGCTGTGCCGGGAGAGAAATTCCACACTGGTGCCGCCATTCAATGACGAGGCAATTATGGCCGGACAGGGAACGGCGGGCCTTGAAATCATGGAGCAGTGCCCGGAACTGAACAAAGTCATCGTCCCCACCAGTGGCGGCGGCCTGATTGGCGGTCTGTCTGTGGCCATCAAATCCGTCTCTCCCGGAACGGCTGTATTTGGCGCAGAACCTGCAGCTCTTCCGCGGTATTCCGCAAGTCTCAGGGCAGGAAAGCCTGTCCTCGTGGAAAAGAGGAGAACAGTTGCAGATGCCCTGGTTACACAGATTCCGGGAACGGTTTGTTTTCCTTACGTCGCACAGTACACGGACGGGTTTGCCGATGTGGATGAGGCGTATATTCTCAGGGGGATGAAGCTGCTGCTGATGGAAGGAAAGCTACTGTGCGAGCCTTCTTCCGCCACCTGCATCGGTGCGGTTTTACAGGGGCTGATTCCCGTTAAACAGACGGATAAGGTGTGTTTCTTCGTTTCGGGCGGCAGTGTTTCTCTTGAGCAGCTTCACCAGCTGGACAGCATTGAGATCGGGCACTTGGATTAATGCCGGTCTGATCGTCCTGAGGAAGAAGGGGTAAATGCATGGTGCAGGGGTTTCCGGGAGGTTATTCCTCCTGTAATCACTGTGCCGGATGCCCCGGACCAGGGGCAAATCTCCTGTCGGCTTCGTTCCGGACATGTGGAGCAGATGCATCGGTGTAAATCGATGCAAATGGCGGTCATCAGGGAATACAAAAAGGCATCCTGACAACTCGTGGGGAGTCGGCAGGGTGCCTTTTTCGGTGAAGGCTGGGGTTATGACAACGATTGAAAACAGATGAAAAGCGGAGACCCCAAAATGTGATTGTATGGTCCTGAGCATGCTGGGTGTCAAAGCCGTATGAATAACATGCCGACTATTAGTACATGGTAGATTATACAGGTCAGTCATTCTTGTTGGTTGAGGGCTCTGCACGCGTAAACGCAACCTTTGCAGAGCTTTTTCCTTCGC
>JAFUBF010000027.1 GCA_017460325.1 Clostridia bacterium
AAAAATCAGCCGCCGGTTGTCCTCCAGCAGGTCCGGGCAGGGATAACCGGCCACAGCCAGCGCCTTATACGCCTTTTCGCCCAGGCGTCCTTTGGGCAGTGCAATTCTCAACATCTGCCGGTTTCCTCCTCTCTGCCCAGAATAACCGTATTCCCGGCTGCCCGCAGCCGTTCCGCTTCAATGAAGGCCTGCCGGGGATCATTGCCCAGCGAAATAACCGTGACCTCTTTTTCCGGCATCCGCGGCGTGCACCGGTCAATCTGATTCAGATACACGGCAAACCCAATGCCCTGGCCGGATCTTCCCAGCCGGCTGAGCAATGGATCATACTGTCCGCCGATGAGAACCGGCGAGGGAATGCCGTCGATAAAGCCGGACAGTGTCAGTCCGTTATAATACTGCATATCCCCCAGTACGCTGAAATCCAGATTCAGCGTCCCCTGCCAGACAGCCTGAGACAGCTTCGTGATCTGATCCAGTTCCTGCATGATCTGCCGGGTACTCTCCGGCAGCGGGAACGCACCAAGGCGATTCAGTGCAGGCCCAACCGGTCCGCTCAGGATAATCATGAGATCCAGCAGTTCCCGCGCCTGTCCGGAAATGTCCCGCCTTTCAGCAAAGTCCTGCATGCCATGGCGGTCCTTCCTGCGAATCATCTCCAGAACCTCCGGATAATCCCCTTCCTCAATCCGGCAGGCCCGGAGCAGTTCTCTGACCATTCCCATATGGGAGATGTCCAGCGCATACCGGTCCGAAATAGTATGGAGGCTTTTCTGGGCCAGGAGAAGGATCTCCGCCAGAACGGGAATATCACAGGTCCCGATGTACTCAATGCCCGTCTGCATGATTTCCTGAAACCGGTCACCGCCCCGGGGAACCCGGTACGCGCTCTCCGAGTAGCACACCCGGACCGGTTCCGGCTCATCCCGGGTGTTGCGGACAACGGACAGCGTAATGTCCGGTTTCAGGGCCCTCAGGCGACCGTTCAGATCCGTAAAGGTCAGAACGCGTTCATCCGTCAGGAAATTCTTATTCTGCACATACAGTTCATATGCCTCAAAGCGGTTGACTTTATAAATCCGGTAACCATACTGCCCGTACAGCGCCCGAAGTCTGGCTGAGAAAATCTCATCCGTCCGCATTCCAGCCGTTATTTCACTCATTTCTGCTCCTTCAGGCGATCCAGAATCATCTGATAGCCGCCGTCTCCGTAATCAAGGCATCTTTTGACCCGGCCGATTGTCGCCGAACTGACCCCCAGCAATTCCGCTGCCTGCAGGTAGGATTTGCCTTCGCTGATCAGTTTGGCGATTTCAAGGCGCTGACCCATGTCCCGGATTTCCTTGTTGGTACAGAGGTCTTCAAAGTACAGATAACATTCATCCAGCGTTTTCAGTTCCAGAAACGACTGAAACAGCGCATCCGTCTGTCTGTCATGCTTCAGTGACATTCAAATTTTCCTCCATGATCTTGTTTTCCCGAAAGCTCTGATAGTTTAGCACGTTACCGTGTGAAAATCAACAGGTATTTTGCGCATTTCCCGGATGCATCCTGTTTCCTGATGGTTGTCCCTGAATGCGTACTGCTTTACAGGATTTCATGGAACTCAGCGGCCTGACGACTGCCGCTTTCCCTCTGTCTGGTTCTCACAAGCGATCCCTAGGACCACCAGTTTTTCCGCACTCCCTTCGGCTTCTCCGGCACCCGGAGAGTCCCGAGGACCTCCTCCACCCGACCATGGATGCACAGCGTTGCTCTCTGATCGATCTCAAGCGGCTCCTCATTGATCACCACCAGGGCTTTTCCGTGAAAATAGGAAAGGCAGGAGGCAGCCGGCTCCACCCTGAGGCTCGTTCCGGCGACGATCAGGAGATCGCACCGGGCGATTTCCCGACAGGCCCCCCGCATCACCAGTGGATCCGGTGCCTCCCCGTACAGCGTGATCCCCGGCCGGATCACGCCGCCGCAGGAGGGACACCGGGGAACGCCCTCGGACCGGAGAACGACCTCCAATGCGCAGCGGCGTCCGCACTCCAGGCAGTAATTGTCAAATATGCTCCCGTGCAGTGGATACACGGCCCGGCTTCCGGCCTTCTGATGCAGGCCGTCAATATTCTGCGTGACCACAGCAGCCAGACAGTTTTTCCTCTCCATCTCCGCCAGCACGAGATGCGCCGGATTGGGCATCGCATCCGGGAACAGCAGATGCTCCCGATAGTACTCATAAAACAGATCCGGATGCAGATGGAAAAAGGATTTTGACAGAATCATCTCCATGGTCAGGCCACCGTATGCCGTTTCCTTCTCCAGTCCGTTCGCCCCGCGAAAATCCGGAATCCGGCTCCCGGTAGATACGCCGGCGCCGCCAAAAAACACAATTCGTGAGGCCTTTTCAATGAGATTCTGAAGTTCATTTTCGTTCATTTTTTGACGCCTTTCCCGCCTTTACGGCCTTTTGAAACCATTTGAAACCGTGCCCCTGAAAAAAATTCGTTAACTTCCATACACAATTATGGTATACTAAATCTGTGGTTTTGAAGCGGAAATTGTCCTGACCCGGATCATTTTCCTGATATTCGGCGCAGACAGGCATGGCCTGGATCTCCGCCCATCAGATGCTCATCATCAGGGAGCAGCAGATCCGAAAGGCCGGACAGCTGCTCACAAACAGGAAAGGAGGAAGCGACATGCCCAGACGAAACCGGCCATATCTGAATGATTCATCGGCGGAACCGGAAGTCCGGGTAAGGGATAACGCCACTTCACCCGCTGTTCCTCCGATTCCTTCGGGCACTGCGCCTGCCGATACCGCGTCGCACGGACCCTCCGCTTTCCCGCCTCCCGCGGTTTCCGAGTCGCAGGATCTGCCCCGGAAATCTGCAGAAGCAGACAAATACCCGCCTGAGGATTCATCCGCTGAGAATCTGCCCCCGGCCGATTTTCAACTGAGGCGACGGAAAACCACGTTTCTGTCAGACAATCCCTCAGATTCAGACGCCTTTGATCCACAGAAAGCGCTGAATCGTCGCCGCCAGCAGGAGGCGTCCTCTTCTCCGAATTCCGTGAGAGACGGATGGCTCAGATCAAGCCAGAATGTGGGGTACATTCCCCCGGATTCCGGTTCCGGACATGCCCACCGACAACGGCCCTCTGAGCTCCCCTCAAAGCTGACCCGGGGCGCCCGGACCCTTCAGCATGACCTCGGTGAGCGGCTTGACAGGGGCAAGAAATCCGAAACCGAGGCAACTTCCAGGCGCTCACCGGGAACCCGTGCGGGAACCGGCAGTCTTTCCGGTAACCCGCCCCGGCAAAACGGCTCCGCCGGCAACAGAACGGGAAACGGTTCCCCGGCCGGCTCCGGTTTTTCTCTCTTCGGCCGGTCGATTTCCTCCGATACGATTCGCCTGATCCTTATGGGCATATTTGGCGCCATTGCACTGTTTTCCCTGGTCATGATCGCCCGTATTGTATGGAGAAGCATCCGTACCTCTCAGCTAAACGATGAACTGTCCCAGAAGCACAGTCAGTTTGCCGAGGCGGATACGACTTCAGAACCGATCATCTATCAGGCGGAGCTGGATTCCGAAGGAACTGTCCCGGATGAAACCGTGGCAACAGATGAAACACCGCCAGCGGAACTGGATGACAGTGTTCTGTCCACTGAACTCGTGGCCGTCGAAACAGAGGAATCTGCCTCCGGGGAGCCCTCCGAACCTGTTGCGACGTCTACCCCGCCGCCTGCCGTTCTTTCAACAAAGTTCCATCAGATCGGTGGCGAGGCGCTCCCGGAAATGGCTGCCCTGTACAAGGACAACCACGATCTGGTAGGGTGGCTCAACATTCCCGAGGTACTCGATCTGCCGGTGGTGTACAAGGACAACGTCTATTACCTTACCCATGATTTCCATAAGCAGAAAAACACCTCAGGCACGTTGTTCCTGGATGTCAATCATCCGTATAAGGAAAAATCACAGAACCTCCTGTTCCACGGGCACAACATGCGGGATGGCAGTATGTTCGGGCGTCTCACCCAGTACAAGTCCAATCTCACGTTCCTCAAGAATAACTGCTTCATCAATTATTCCTCTCTCTGGGAAAAGGACCGGTATGTCATCTTTGCCGTCCTGCAGGTTTCACTGAATCCGAGAGATTCCTCTTTCTTCAATTACTTTACCCACATGACCTTCCAGTCAGATCTCGAATTTGTTTCCTATATCTCGGACCTCATGGATCATTCCATGTACGCCATTCCGGTGGATGTGAAGCCCAGCGATGCCCTGATCACCCTCTCTACCTGTCTGGATGATGACCGGCTGGTCATCGTCGCCCGGAAATGCCGTCAGGGCGAATCCACGCATCGCCTGAAGGAACTTGTTTCAAGCGCCTCCCGGCAGTAGTTTCAGCCATGTAACAAATGAAGGCCGTCACAGACGGCCTTCGTTTTATTTGGGCAGCTCAATCTTCGGTTCGTCCGGATTGGCACGGTAGAGCACAAATCGCTTTCCCACTGTCTGGACCGGCTCCGCATGAAGCGCTTCACAAAGCGTATCCAGGGCTTCCCTGGACTCAATGGGGCTGTTCTGAAGCACCGTTCCCTTCACCAGTTCCCTGGCGGTCAGAGCATCATCCGCCTGGCGGATCAGGTTCGGGCCGATGCCCTCTTTCCCGACGTGCAGAATCGGTTCAATGGGATTGGCCAGTCCCCGCAGATAGGCCCGCTGTTTTCCTGTTATCATTGTTCTCACTCCACAAACTCAAATTCCATATCGCCGAAGACAACGGTATCCCCTTCTCCGGCGCCCATCTCTCTCAGTGCGTCGATCACGCCGCGTGCTCTGAGTGTCCGATGGAAATAGTTAAGCGAATCCTGTTCACTGAAGTTTACGGAAGCCAGAAGCCGGTCACACAAAGGACCTGAAACCTCATAGGCTCCATCATCCCGGCGGTGGACCTCATACGGATTGGGATCGATGACCTCCTCCACTTCCTCCGCCTCAAAGACGCGGATCTCCGGCAGTGTGGGAAGGACCCGAACCACCGCACCCATCAGTTCCTTCAGTCCCTGATGCGTTGCCGCGGAAATGGGATAGACCTCAATGTCCGTCCCGTGCAGATGCTGACGCAGCCGCTCCAGGTTCTCCTCAGCTCCCGGAAGATCCATCTTGTTGGCGGCCACGATCATCGGCCGCTCCGCCAGTTCCCCGTAGGCCGCCAGCTCATCACTGATCTGTTCAAAGTCTTCGACCGGATCCCGTCCCTCTGAACCGGAAATATCCACCACATGCAGAAGAAGCCGTGTCCGCTCCACATGACGCAGAAACTGGTATCCGAGCCCGACACCTTCACTGGCCCCCTCCACCAGTCCGGGAATATCCGCCATGATGAAGTCCACCCCATATTGCCGGCAGATCCCGAGATTCGGCTGCAGGGTCGTAAAGTGATAGTTGGCAATCTTCGGCTTGGCTGCCGTAACCGCCGCCAGGAGGCTACTCTTCCCCACATTCGGGAAACCCACCAGACCCACATCCGCAATACTCTTCAGCTCCAGTTCAAACTCGCGGATCTCCGTTTTCTGACCGGGATTGGCAAAACCCGGCGCCTGGCGGGTAGCCGTGGCAAACCGGGCATTTCCCCAGCCGCCGTTCCCGCCCTTCAGCAGTACCCGGCGCTCGCCGGTCTCGTGCATATCCGCAACGACTTTCCCCTCGGGCATAAGGCGCACAATGGTTCCAACCGGCACTTTAATCACCAGATCGCTGCCGGACTTTCCCCGTCTCAGGGCAGAACTTCCGTTATCGCCGCTTTCCGCCTGAAATTTCCGCTGAAAACGGAAATCCATCAGGGTATGCATGTTCGGATCCGCGCAGAGAATCACACTTCCCCCGTTTCCGCCGTCTCCGCCGTCCGGGCCGCCGTTCTGCACGAATTTTTCGCGATGAAACGAAACTGCTCCGTTTCCGCCGTTTCCTGCCTTGGCCGTTATCCGTACCTGATCTACAAACATTTCCTGATTCCTTCCCGTTTATCGCTCTCAGGCCCCTCATCACTCTATAGCGCAGGATACCTGTATCGTTGCGCATTATACCCTGCCCCTGTCCTTCCGTCAAGCCGGACAATTCCGGATCGGCCACTGGCCCCGCTGCCGGCG
>JAFUBF010000338.1 GCA_017460325.1 Clostridia bacterium
CCAAGGGGGCTGCCAAAATCACGGCCGTTCAGTCGGTGCTGCCCTCCGTGACAAAGTTCGGTATGGCGGCGCTCCTGCCGCATCAGAAGATGCAGCTCACAGAAGACGTGAAAGTCCTTTGTGATGGCGCATCAACCGAGGGCACGGAAAACCGCGGCAAGGTGCTGAATGCGGCCCATGCCGGCAAGGTGGCGATTACCTATAAAACCCTGCTGACCATGAAACAGGCGGAGCGGCGTGAGTCGATCAGCAACGCCCAGGCGGTGTACATCTATCATAACGCGATTGATATCGTTGGCGACAAACAGGCGACGGAAGATCAGGTATTTGAGGCGTGTGAACAGGCAATCCGGGAGATCAAAAACCTGGTACGCATGATCACAAACGATATGGGTGGCACGCACATCCTGATTACAGCAGATCACGGTTTCCTTTACTCGTATAAGGCCCTGGAGGAAAGCGACAAGGCGGAGAAGAGTTTTGTATCCGGTCACATTGCTGAACTGGGCAGCCGGTATGTCCTTGCGGAAGGAGACTGTACGGCAGACCATATGCTTCGCATTCCTATGACCAGGTATCAGAGCGATCTCCTGGATTTTGCCCCGCAGGAGAACATCCGGATGAAAAGGCAGGGGAGCGGCATGAACTTTGTGCATGGAGGGAGCGCTCTGCAGGAAATGGTCGTGCCGGTGATCGAATTCCGGAATATGCGTGCCTCGTCCAGGAAGTTTGTGGATGTAAAGAAAACCGTTCTCCAGCTGATCAGCCAGAGCCGGAAGGTATCCAACAGTATCTTCTCTCTGGATTTCTATCAGAAGGATGCGGTCGGCGGGAAGGTCGCGGCAGCAACGTATGAGATTTTCATGGCGGATGCGGGCGGCATGGCGGTCAGCGATAAAAAGACCATTATCGCCGACCGAACGAGCAGCAATGGCACGGACCGCGTGTTCCGGACAAGGTTTACCCTGAGGAGCATGGAATTCAGGAAGACTGAAACCTACTATCTGACGATCGTGGAAAAAGAGACGGGAAGTATCGTCGACAGAATTGAGTTTACGATTGATATCGCGTTTGTCAACGACTTTGATTTCTGAACAGCGAGGGAGGACAGAGTGGATGAATGATTTCGATCAGAAGGTATTGGACAACTTCCCCGGAAAGGTCGTCAGAAAAGATCTGACATCCCTGATGAAGAAGGGCGCCAATGTTCCGACCTATGTGCTTGAGTATCTCCTGGGCATATACTGCTCAACCGATGATGAAGATGCCATCGAAGCCGGTCTTGGGAAAATCCGTCGAATCCTGAGCGAGAACTATGTCCGTCCGGATCAGAGCGAGTATGTCAAATCCAAAATCAAGGAAAACGGACAGTACACGGTCATCGATAAGATTACGGTCATATTCGATGAACGGGAAGATAAGTATGTGGCCCGGTTTACCAATCTGAGACTGGATCCGTTTGAGGTTCATTCGGATATTGTCGTGCACAATGAGAAGCTCCTGGTTGGGGGCATCTGGTGCATTGTCAAGATCGAGTACGTTGGTCTTGACAGGGATGAGGATGAGGGGCAGGAAGACGCTGAGGAAGATATCTTTGGCAAACGGAAAACCAGGAAGAAAATCAAAAAGAAGAAGTCCAGGTACGATTCGCCTTTTGAAATCGCGTCCCTCAAGCCCATCCAGATGCCAAACCTCGATCTGGATGAGATCCGGGAGAACCGGGTGAATTTCACAAGTGATGAATGGATTGCCCTGCTTCTCCGCTCTGCCGGATATGAGCCGGACGAACTGACGCAGAAGGAAAAGCTCCATTATCTTCTCCGGTTTGTCCCATTCATCCAGAAGAACTATAACTTGGTTGAACTCGGCCCCCGCGGCACGGGAAAGTCGCATGTGTACAGTGAGCTCTCGCCCTACTCCATTCTGATGAGCAGCGGAACCACGACGGTTTCCAATATGTTCTACAACATGTCCTCCCGCCGCGTCGGTCTTGTGGGCAACTGGGACTGTATTGCCTTTGATGAGGTCGCCGGGATTACGCAGGCCTCCGGCGACATGGTTCAGATCATGAAGAACTATATGGCAAACGGCAGCTTTGCCAGGGGCACGGATTCCATCAGCTCGGATGCCTCCATTGCTTTTGAGGGGAATACGTTCCGAAGTGTCGGGGACATGATGCGGACGACGAACCTGTTCGAGCCTTTCCCGGATGCGTTCAACAACGACTCGGCCTTTTTTGACAGAATTCATGCCTATCTGCCGGGATGGGAAACGCCCAAGCTCCGTTCATCCCTTTTCACCCGGCGATATGGTCTCATTTCCGACTGCTTTTCTGAATTCTGCCATGCGATGCGGAAATATGACTTTACCAACTCTTTCAGCGAGTATTTTGCGCTGAACAAGTGCTTCAACACCAGGGACACGATTGCGGTTGGCAGAACATTCTCCGGACTGGCCAAGCTGATTTATCCGGATGAGCGGATGACAAAGGAAGAAGTCCGGGAAATTCTCGAATATGCGATTGAGTGCAGAAGGCGTGTCAAGGAGCAGCTTCGAAAGATGACCCCCGGTGAATTCAGCGATGTCGATCTGGGATATATCGATCAGGATACCGGCGAGGAAAAAATCGTTTACCTGCCCGAGGTTTCTACGAACACGCTGGTCTCTCAGGACCCTGAAAAACCCGGCTATGTGTACGGCGTCGGTCGGTCCATCACCAATATCCTGGGGATTTACCGGCTGGAGAACAAGCTTGTCACCGGTACCGGTGTTTTCAGTTTCCGGAATGTGGAAGGCCTTGCCCGTTCGACGAAGGGCGTTCGTGACAGTCTCACCGCGGCATTTAACTACTTTGGCGAAAACGCGAGAAAGCTGATCGCCGGATCTTACGGGAGCTTTGATTACAGCCTGTATTTCAATGATCTCCAGAACCGCGGCGTAAGTGATGAGATTTCCGTTGCGGAGGTTGTCGGCCTGTTCTCGGGACTTGCAAACCGGGCTGTCCTGCCTGCACTGGTTATCTGCGGCAGGGTGGTTATGTCCGGCAGCATGATGCCGATTACGACGGAACTGGACGAGATCTTCGTCGCCTGTGCAAATGCCGGTGCCAGGAAGATCATGCTTCCCAATGACAGCCGGGAAAAATACGAAAAACTCGGGGCCGATCTGAAGGAGGAAATCGAAGTGATCTTCTATTCTACGCCGCTGGATGCAGCAAAAAAGGCGCTGGGAGTTGAGACGGATGGCTGAATATAAGTGCATCAGCTGTGGCGAGGTACGGGAAATCGAATCGGGCGGCAGCTGCCCTGTCTGTGGGTACAAGATGTTTGAAGTGCCTTATGACAGGAGAGAAATCCTCGTTTCGGAGATCAGGCGTTTTTTCAATGAGGTCCAGGTCAGAGAGGTGAAAAGAGAATCTTTTGTCTTTGAGGGAAAGAACAAAGACGAGGGCCGATTTCCGAATTATGATAAGATTCTGAAGTATGTTGCCGGGAGGAACCGGACGGAGGATTTTCTGGACAACCTGTTTGAAACGGTCAGGCAGTTGAAACTGCATTATGCATCTCCGTTTTCCAATACGTATCCGGTGTCTTTCGAGCATGTGGAGAGAACGGTCAGGGAATGTGATGCGCTGCTTTATGAGGCGGCACGTCTCCTGGTTCCCGGTCTGCCCGCAGAACTGAAGGAGATTGAATGGCCGGAGGTTTCGCTGCTTTATGCGGAAAATCCGAACAGGTATCTCTGGCCATCGGCAAATGAATTACTGGGCCTGGTTGAAAAGCTGACGCAGAAAATCGCCGGATTTATCAGGGTCAATAACCTGTACGGCAACAATCATAAATATCATCCGGCGAAACGGGGCGGCAGATACAACGAAAAGACAGATTATAAGGACGAGCTGGAAAACGCGATTTCAAAAACGGAAACGATCCTCCGGAAATCATACGTCGTCGACATAACGGATGATGGCTTTGATGAGTTTAAGGAAATGCTGACCTGCCTGTGGCATGACATTGAGTTAATCATGTGCTCGCCGCTGTTCATCACGAGCTACAGGTACCTGGTGAAACCGGATAAGGTTGCTGTCAGCGAGGAGGAAATGCTCGGTCAGGTCGCTGCCGGGCTTACGGAAAGGTACAGGGACTTTGGGGAAGCGGTCAACATTCCGGATCTCCTCCGTGTCAAAACAGATGAGGAACTTTTGAGGCTGTACAAAGATCTGATTGCGCTTGATGATCGTGGCATTCTCATGCCGGTCGGATCGACTTTCATCAATCTGGGGGAAAGCGAGAAGAAGCTGGATGAACTGATCGGGCTTTCCGGAATCAAAGAGAGCATCAGAAAGATCAAAGCGTATGCGCTTGCCAACAAAAACAGCGAGGATCTCAATATTCACATGTGCTTCCTCGGAAATCCCGGCACTGGCAAGACCGAGGTAGCGCGATTGATTGCGGGGATTCTTTACGAGAACAAAGTGCTCCCGACGAACAGAGTTGTTGAAGTGGACCGGAACGGTCTTGTCAGTCAATACTTTGGAGCGACTGCCGAGAAAACGAGCCGGGTGATTGGCCGGGCCATGGGTGGTGTTCTGTTTATTGATGAGGCCTATGCGCTTGGAAACAATAACGACGCCGGAAGCATCACAGACTACGGAAAAGAAGCGATTGATACCCTCGTCAAGGCCATGGAGGATGATCGGGGGAAATTCTGTGTTATATTTGCCGGCTATCGGAATGAGATGCAGCAAATGCTGTCGGTCAATCCGGGATTAAAATCCAGAATTCCCTTTACCCTCGACTTTCCGAACTATTCACGTGATGAGCTGCGCGAAATCACGCAGTTGATGCTCGGAAAACGCAATTATTCCATGGGTGACGCGGCCATGAGCCGTCTGCTGGATATCACGGACATCAGACGCAAAGATCCGAACTTTGCCAATGCCAGAGAGATCAGGAACATACTGGATCAGGTGATCATGTGCCAGAATCTCCGCTGTGCGGGGACCGGGAACAAAGAACTCGGACTGGTCGATGTGAACAAGTATATTAAGGATTCCGGGCTCAACCTTCCCACTGGTTCTTCCGATGCAACCGGAAAAGTACTGACCGGCGAAGAGGAACTGGATCAGCTGATTGGACTTGCAGGGGTCAAGCGCATGGTGAAAAAGATCAGGGCTTACGCCAGGCGGAATCAGGGCCAGACGGATTTCAATCTGCATATGTGCTTCTACGGGAATCCGGGCACCGGGAAAACGGAAGTTGCCAGAATCCTGTCCCGGATTCTCTACGACGCCGGTGTACTGGGTGAGGCAAAGCTGGTGGAGACAGATGCAAACGGGCTGATTGGAAAGTATGTGGGTGAAACCGCTCCGAAGACACTGAAAAAGATCAACGAAGCCATGGGCGGGGTATTATTCATTGATGAAGCCTATTCCCTGACGGGGAGTTTCTCTCAAAGCACCGGGATCTCAGGCTATGGCGAGGAAGCAATCGCCGTTCTCCTCAAGGAAATGGAAGATCGGCGGGGACAGTTCTGCACAATCCTGGCGGGGTACAGGGATGAAATGAAGCAGATGATCAGTACCAACCCGGGGCTTGAATCCAGGATTCAGTTTACGCTCGAGTTCCCGGATTACACAAGAGAAGAGCTCGGCATGATCGCGCAGGCTTTCCTGGACAGGAAGCGCTATACGATAGATGACGATGCTCTGGTGCGTGTGATGGACATCACGGATTACTTCCGCCGTCAGCCGAACTTTGCCAATGCCCGGACAGTTCGGAATATTCTGAACCAGGTCATTCTGAACCAAAACCTCCGGGCGGAGGATGACGGGGAAAACACCCGGATTATCCTTAAGGATGTCGAAGAGTATCTTACAGATGAGGGCATAGATCTGAACAAGCCGGCGAAAGCTGCCCGGAGAATCGGGTTCGTCTGATACGCCGAATTCCATCCAGGATGAGGGAATGAAGGAGGCTCCTTATGGACATTGATGCCAAACTGAGACCTTTATACCTGCTTAAGATCTTAAAAGAACAGACGGGTGAGGATCACAAACTGTCTACTTCGCAGCTCTGCCAGATCCTGAAAGACGAATATGGACTTGATACGTTTCGCACAACCATAAAGACAGATATCGAAGTACTGCAGCAGGCCGGTTACTTGATTCAGGTAACCAGATCGACACAGAATCTGTACAGCTTTCAGGAACGGGAATTCAATCAGCAGGAAATAAAAACGCTTCTGGATGCTGTTCATTCCGGTGGTTTTGTTAAGGGGAGTGACCGGGATCAGCTGATAAACAAGCTGTATAAACTGGCAGGTCCTTACAGGGTACATGAACTTAAAAGAAACTGGATAGAGCAAAAGAACAGCCTGGCGGATGATCCCCGTCTCGTTCGGTTCATGGACGTGATCAACGAGGCAATCAATAAACACCAAAAGATTCGCTTCAGAACCTTCACCTATAACGTAAAGAAAGACCCTGTACCGAATCGGCAGGACTGTATTATGAGTCCCTGCGCCCTCTTCATGGATGGGGGTCACGCCTGTGTTTCCGGTTATGGAGATGATGGCAGAAGTATCGTTCGTCAGCGGATTGACCGCATCTGGGACATACCGGAGGTAACAGGCGATGCAGTTTCATTCGGCGGAGATTCAGATGTTTATCGGCCCCTCCCATTCAACGTTCAGGACGCTGAAATCCGGGAAGTCGAGATGCAGGTGGACAATTCACTGATGGATGAAATCATCGATGTATTCGGTCTGAATGTGACAACCTATGCCTGCGATCAAAGCAGCTTTCGGGTTATTACAAATGTCTGCATGAATCAGTCATTTTATGGCTGGATATTCAGCTTCGGCGGCAGGATAAAAATCAGAGGACCGGAATGCATTCGTCTGGGATATGAACAGTCAGTGCGCAACGCAGCGGCCCGGTTAGGGAGCACATAGTGGTATATTCCCTGATTTGGATACACTGGAACACAATCTCACGAACTACTGACGGACCAGGTGATCTCTATTAACCTGGGAGACGGCGTGTATTTCGATTCTACCGGATGGCAGCGGTCGACTTGATAAGGAGACCATCTATGATTTACACCCTTCGTCACTTTGATACACCGGTTTTGCGGTTTTCGGCATCGTCAGGGGTAGAACCCGATATACAGATCCTGCGGACTGCGGATGATCAGACGTTATTCCCTTTGGACATTTCGGAGGTCAGCCCGGCAGGACTCGAATCGTGGATCCGTCACCGTGCTGTACCGAGGAATCGTGCATATGTGGGAGCACTTCTTGCGGCGGTGGGTCTCAGCCTGAATCGTCCGATGGAGATCGCTCGGGTCTCCAAAGGCCTGTCCCTGAATGATTGCTATTGGGTAACGGAGGAAGATTCCACGGGCTCTTTTGACCACTGAAATCTGTATGACAACCGCTTTGACCGGGATCTCGGGCTTGTTGCCTTTACGGGACCTGGAAGTTCCAACGTACACGGAATTTTTTCCAGCCCCGAGTTTACGACCAACGGCATGCTTGCAAAATGCTGGCGCAGGGAACGCGGTAAAATCAAACTTTATAAAGCCGGAACGGAAGGGGCTGCAGATGCCGGCAATGAGCCCTGTTCCGAGTACTATGCAGCGGAGCTCGCCGGGATGATTGGTGTCGATGCCATCCCCTATACACTGTCCGGGTGGAAGGGAAGACTCTGCTCGGTCTGTGGACTGTTTACCAGCGGGGATGTCTCGTTCATTCCGGTGGGCAGGATCGTACGCACAGGTGGAATGAAGGCGGTCAGAGACTTCTACCGATCACTCGGCGAAAGGTATGTACGTGCCCGGAATGAAATGATTATCTTTGATGCGCTGATTTTCAATACGTTCGCCATTATGGGAATTTTGGCGTCCTGGCAGACAGCCGAAGCAATCAGATCATTGCGCCTGTACCACTTTTTGATCATGGAAACTCGTTGCTGAATGATGCCTGGGGCGATGACCTGATGGATGAACAGCATATGTGGCGGTATGCATCGGGTCTTATGCCGAGTGTATATGACAGTGTTGTTGCCGAGGCAAAACCATTGCTGACACACTGGGACAGGAATCGCATCCGCAGTCTGCTGGATTTCAGGATCAAACGGCATTCCCGGTACAATCTTCCGTCGGAACGACTGGCGTTGCTGGAAAAGAACATTTCGCACAGAGCAGGGGAACTGCTGGAGTATATCCTAAGCACCTGCTTCAACCGGCTCTGGAACAATGAAACAACCGATGATGCTGCTTCCGGTTGATCAGATCTAGGACCGGGTAGTGGAAGGTGGATATTCCGGCAGAGGGAGAATGATCCCTGAGCATTGGAAAGGGCTCTGATTTTTGAAAGGATGGTATTATGATGAAAGGAAAATTGCTGCACTCCTGCTGATGCTTTTACTGACAGTTTCCTGCCTGGCTGCCAGCGCGGAAACCACCTGGCTTGCAGATATCCTTCTCAATGTGGACTACGGGGATGAGGTGACCTATGTGATCGGACATAAAAGCCCGGACGCAGATACGATCGGGAGCGCGATGGCCTATGCCGGGCTTCTGCAGCAGCTCGGAATCAACGCGAAAGCTGCGGCGACTGCGAAGGTCAACCGGGAAACGCAGTACGCGCTGGATCTCTTCGGGTTGGATCAGCCGGAAATCATCTCGAATGCGGAGGGAAAACAGTTTGTCCTGGTGGATCACAGCGAATATTCACAGGCTCAGGACGGAATGATGAATGCCCGGGTGGTCAGCATTGTCGATCTTTGTCCTCCGGTCGGTTGGAATCAGCGATACGGTACCGTGGGTTTCCTGTCCTGTCTGGCACTCAGAGAACTCCAGGCAGGCTCCGGAAAATTCGGCTGTCCTGATCTGTACCTCAAGGGTGGCCGGAATCCGGGGATGATGCGACCATTGTCACGAAAGATCGAAGGTTCGCTTTTTGCTGTTGCCTTTTGAGACTGAATCAATTAAAGTAGCGGATGAAGGGAATCTGTTCTCCGCACATGTTATCGGACCAAACCGGAACGGGAGAACAGAATAAGGTGGTCTTATTGTTCACAGGGAGATGAGACAATCTGAAAACGGACGACTGGAAATAGAAAAAGGGGAGGCAGATGAGACATGAAAGGTATCTGGAAAGCACTGATTTCATTCTTTGTTCTGATGATGGTATTTACCGGGGCGATCGCGGAGACAGCGGACTCAGCGTCGGCAGAGCAGAGCGGAGAGAAAAAAGTCCTTGTCATTGAGACGACCGATGTTCACGGTTACATCATGGATGCGTCATCCGGAAAGGAGGACACATTCCAGTATCGTCTTGCGTATATGGCATACCTGTTTGATGCGGCCCGCACTTCGGGTGAATATGACGATGTTCTTCTCCTGGATGGCGGGGACCTGTATCAGGGTCCGCCCATTTCCAATCTGACGGGCGGGGCGACCATTCGTGCTGCGTTTGATGTCATGAAGTATGATGCCGTTGCTCTGGGGAATCACGAGTTTGACTGGGATGTAACGGAGTATGCGGCGGACCAGGATGGGACCATCGCCCCGTATGTACTCGGGGATTACTTCGGAGATCCGAAGACGCCGGTTCTGGCTTCCAATCTCTATGATGCAAAAACGGGCGAACGCGTGCCGTTCACCCGGGATTATACAGTTGTGGAAAGAGCCGGTCTGAAAATCGCGATCGTCGGATATATCGAGGATTACAGTGATACGATTATGCATGAGAAAATCGTGCCGTACAGCATTGATCCGGATACAGATAAACTGAATGCGCTGGTGCGAAAAATACGGGATGAGGAACACCCGGATGCTGTAATCGTTCTGGCGCATGCTGATCCTGAGCCGCTGGCTGAGGCGGTAGATCCGACTCTCGTAAATCTGGTTGCGGGAGGACATACGCACCAAATCGCGGCGGATTTTGCCGGTAACGGAGTTCCGTATATCCAGGGGAATCATTATGGATATGGCTTCGCATCAGCGGTGCTGCGGATCGCTGCGAACGACGAGATAAAGGTCGACGAAGTACAATACACCAGCATCACGGATGACAAAGCGCTTCTGTATGACACAGAGGAAAACGAGGCACACCTTAATTCGGATATTATGGATGTTTCGCGTGTTACCTGGGCAGTAGTGAAGAAAGAAATGAGTGAAGTGCTCGGGTATACGGACACACCTGTTATGAACATGGGGGAAGGCGTGGCAACCGGTGCGGGCAACTGGATTACCGGGATGATGTTACAGGGAATGCAGTCAGAGGGAGTGCTTGCAGCCTTTTACAACACCTGGGGGATCCGTGCAAGTCTGGAAATTCCGGAGGGCCAGACAACCCGTGAGGTCACCGTGAATGATATCTTTACCCTTACCCCGTTTGGTGACAAACTGCTGATGTTTGATATTACCGGAAAGGAACTCGCCACACACCTGGAAAAGGCGCTTCATCATTCCGATTACGGAGATCAGATGTCAGGTCTGAGGTTTACATATACCGCAACAGGAAATCCGGAATCACCAAGGGAAAAACGGGATTACACAGTTAAAAGCATTACTTTCGATGATGGCACAGAGGTGGACATCAACGATACGGAAAAGCTGTATCGTGTCTGTATCACCGATTTTTGCGCATCAATACCGGGCAGCGTTTTTGAAGGAAAAGAACCTGTGAATCAGCCTGCGGATGCTCCGATTGAAACCGATGTGTTTTTCTCGTTGCTGCGCGAAGCAAGGGAAAAAGACGGAGGCAGGATTTCCGTGGATACCTCTGAGAAGGGAATTGAAGTCACGGAGTAAACTGACTGTCGTGAACACGATGGGAACGCATAAGCTTTCATGGTCAGCCGGGATGAGAACGTTTTTCGGACATACCTGAAATAGAAGGCCCTGTCCTTTACGGACAGGGCCTTCTGTTAAATATGATGGTTAGTATGGTTGTCGTGGTGGACGGAATCACTCTCTGAATCAGCATGTACAGGGGTTTCAAAGAACAGGCAGGATGACATTCATCCAGAGGGCGCTGATCGGCATCACAAACACCATTGACAGGAGCATGTTGGCCACGGGGATTTCTTTGACTTTCATAATGGAAAAGCCGGTGGCAAGGAGCACAACGCCACCGCAGGCCTTGAAATCGGCGATCATTGCATCATTGGTCAGCGGAAGAATCAGGCGGGCGGAGAAAAAGAGCGTCAGCATGATGATCATCTGGGGAATGCCAATCAGCATGACAGCCTTCTTCAGCTGACACGCAAAGATCATGGAGGTGAAGAAATCCAGAATCGACTTGGCGATCAGAATGCTGTGATCTCCCGTCATCCCGGAAGAGAGTGAACCGTAGATGCCCGTCCCGCTGGCACAGAAAAGGACCATCGCCGTCAGCATGAGCGGCATGTCCCCTTTGAGCTTCAGCTTTTCC
This sequence comes from Clostridia bacterium, assembly GCA_017460325.1. Classification (GTDB taxonomy): domain Bacteria; phylum Bacillota; class Clostridia; order Christensenellales; family Aristaeellaceae; genus Ventricola. The sequence goes on from JAFUBF010000338.1 coordinate 11,446, forward strand.
AGTAATGCACCGGTTCCTTTCCGGATCAGCGCATCCAGGTTCAGGGAAATACCGATCAGGCACCCCAGGATCACCGCAAAGATGACGGCGGGCATGTTTTTCATCGGTACTATGGAGCTGATGCCCATCGTCATCGCGCAGATGCCGAAGATCGTTGTCATTTCCCGTTTCAGACGTTCCGAGAGCCTGTCGCTGATGACGCTGCCCAGCCATCCGCCCAATACGACGGACAGAACATTGATGATAATTCCCGTTGGCATAGAAAACCTCCTGTTTTCGGTTCGATTCCTGTTGCGGACTTATCAAAGCTTTGCCGGAGCTCAGCTTCCGCATCCCTGCTGTTGAGGTATCGTGGTATGGTGAACATTTGAAAGTAAGTTCTCTGTGACGGGACTTTTGGTGGCCGGATCAGGATGTTTTCCGGATTATCGGGCAGGGGGGAACTGCCACCGGATTCTGTCCGGTGAGGCCCTTAGGCGGCTTCCATACGGTCACCCCGTCACTGGCATTATACGGATGTTTTGCCTTTTTCGCAACGTTTGCGGCGTTTTTTTGATCGATATTCGGGATAACCGGGAATGCTTCCGACAGCGTTTTATCACTCTGAATGGGAGGAGGCGTCGCGGCAGCCCGGGAAGGCAGCGAGTGGAAGTTCGGAAAGGCTTATGTTTTCGGTTTGAACATGGTATACTTTGTGCAGTCCTGGAGTGACCCTGAGCTTGATAAGATGGCAGCTTCGGAAGGAAAGAAGCGTGGCGAGTCGGGCACAGGTGATGAAGGAAACTGTACTTGCAGGCACCTGATGAGAGGCCTGGGAGCGCCTGCCGGAAATCGAAATCCGGGAGGAAAAGAGGCTTTGATTGAGCGACCTGAGGCATAAGAAGCGGGGATTCCCGCTTCCTCAGCGGAAGAAAGTAAAGAAGTGGGCCCGGTCATGACCGGTTTGTTAAATCATGTTTCCTGCCAGTCGTACGGTGCCGAAAGCCAAAGAACCATTATAAGGAGGTAGCGGATGAATCTCTCAGTTCCGGTTGTCAATCATTCGTCGGAGCTTTCCGAATGCAGGGACCGGTGGTTTTTTGATGAAACCTATCAGGTCTGGTGTCTGGAGGACATTCTCTATACGCAGAAAGCGACGACACCGACGTATCAGCGCATGAGTATCTTTGTTCCCGGAACGTATCTAAACGGGGATGGTAAGGTCAATCCGAATGGCAGGATGGGCCGGTTTACCGCTAAAACCGCTCCCGTTGTGTTCGAGAACAACGCTGCCGGTTACATGCAGATGCCGCACACCTGGCTGGGCGGACCGCGGGACGAAGCGGAAAAGTATCTGCGGCGGGGAATGGTGTACGTTTCCTGTGGGTGCCGCGGACGGGAATCACGGGATCAGAACGGCCGGCTTTGCGGGAAATCTCCCTGGACGCTGGTGGATCTCAAGACCGGCATTCGTTTTTTGCGCCATAACGCGGCGGTTTTGCCGGGTGATTTCAGTCGTATCATCTCCGTCGGCTGGAGCGCGGGGGGCGCAATGTCCACGCTGGTGGGCGTGACCGGGAACCATCCGGATTTTGAGCCGTTCCTTGTTGAGAACGGTGCCTTTATGGACGAGAAGGACGATGTGTTTGCCGCTCAGATTTACTGCCCGATCATTGATCTGGATCATGCCGATCTGGCCTATGAATGGCAGTTTCATGCCGATGAGGAAAACACGGATTCACCGGCAGGTCCTGCGGGACGTATGACGCCGTTCCGGAAAGCGCTGTCCGGCGTGCTGATGGAGGAGTACATTACCTATTTCAACAGTCTGGAGCTGAAGGATCCCGATAGCGGGGAACGTCTGGTCATTCATGCGGATGGCAGAAGCGGGAGCGGATACGACTATCTCATGAGGCAGCTGGAAGCGTCCGCGACGGAATACCTGACAAGGCTGGATCGGAAAGGCCTGCCGGTGTCCTATTCATCGGAGGATTATCTCACCGGGAACTATGTCTATCAGGCGCCTGCCCCATTGCCGAATCCGGGGACAGGGAAGAAGGATGATCTGGGGCTGCACCATGCAGGTGCAGCGGTGGCGCTCCCGCCCAGGGACGGTCCGGAAGGCCCGGGACCGGCGGAGAAGAAGCCGATGAGCCTGGGCGAACTGCTGCTGCGTCCGCCCAAAGGTGTGCCCTATCATGGCTTCGAACGCCCTACCATTGAAACCAGAGGAAAGGATAAACGCGACTGGCTCAGCTGGGATGGGGAAAAGGCGTCCATCCGTTCCCTGGATGCGTATATCCTGGCCCATTACCACAGGATGAAGCCCTGCACATCCTTTGATACGCTGGGGATGGACAGCGGGGAAAACCAGGAGTTTGGAACTGCTGAGCGGGACTATATGCATTTCAGCGAATACCTTGCTCCGGCGATTGAACGCCTGAGAGAGGCGTTCCCGGAGGAGTATGCAAGGTACTATGAAGGCTATGCTGCTGTGCCCGGCGATGAGGCACTGGCAAAGAGACGTCACCTGATCAATCCCATGGAATACATCGGGCAGGCGGGAAAGTGCGATCAGGCTTCACACTACCGGATTCGGGTTGGAGCGCAGGACCCGGACACGGCCTTTACGATTTCCATGGCTCTCGCACTGAAGCTGGCGGAATGCGGAAAGGATACCGACTACAAGCTGATCTGGGACCGGCCGCACTGCGAAGCGGATTATCCCGGCGAGGTCTGCGACTGGATCGAGAAAATCGTCTGAGTTTTGTTCGTTACGCAGAAGCCCGGCACCATTCAGATGCCGGGCTTCCGCGTATACGGGAGGGCACATGAGGGACATTTCAGATTCTCAGTTCGTCCTCTTTTCATTTCCACAGGATGCCCCGGTGCCAACGCGAAAGCAGGCAGGAAGGGACGGAGTGCTAATTTGGCAACCCCCTTGACAGAGGCGGAGAAGAGTCGATAGAATGATAAGGCCAAGTGGCTTCAGCAGCATAAGAAGCTGAATAAATCTCAGGAGGATACAGAAATGAGTAAGTTTTTAGTGAAGCAGACCAAAGACGGATTCTTGTTCGACCTTGTTGCGAACAACGGGCAGATCATCGCTTCTTCCCAGGTGTACACGACGAAGGCAGCCTGCCTCAAAGGCATTAAGAGCGTGCAGAACAACGCGCCGGATGCACCTGTCGAGGATCAGAGCGTGAAGAATGCTAAGGTTGAGGAGTTCCCCAAGTTTGAGGTTTACTTCGACGAGGCCGGCGAGTACCGTTTCCGCCTCAGGGCCGGAAACAGGGAGGTTATCGCGGACAGCCGGGGTTACAAGGCGAAGTCCTCGTGCGTCAAAGGGATTGAGTCTGTGCGCGTAAACGCCGACGAGGCTGATATTGTGGAGGAGAAGAACACATCCGGGACGGCCAGTGTTGCGCCTGACTATTCCAAGCCGGAATGCTAGTACAAGCTTCCGATTATCACCAGGGAAGTTGACACGTTCTACATCTACGCGACGGAATACATCTTGTCGAGCTTTGAGAAGGGCGCTCCCGATTTCGCGACGCTCGACAATCCCGAAATGCTTCAGGGTGTGAAGTCAGAGTACAAATTCCACGCGACTGTATACGAGCCCTCCACCAACCTGTTCATTCCGTATTACCGCCAGAGCGGCCTGCGTTACGCAGGAGAAATCGCCAAGAAGACCGGAGGTGCCGATGCGGCGTTTTTGGGCATGCCGATCGAAGATATCACCGCGGCGCTGGACTGTTACTTTGAAAAGTACAATGGAGGACGCCCGTTCATCATCGCCGGACACAGCCAGGGCTCGTCCATGATTCTGCTTCTTCTGCAGACATACTTTAAGGACCATCCTGAGTATTATTCGCGCATGGTCGCCGCTTACACCATCGGCTACTCCGTCACGGATGAATACCTTGCGTCCAATCCGCACCTGAAGTTTACCACCGGTGAGAGCGATACGGGCGTCATCGTCGCCTGGAACACCGAGGGGCCGAAGAACGTGGAGACCAATGCCCATAACATCGTGGTGCTGCCCAATACGAGGAGTATTAACCCCATCAACTGGAAACTGGATGAAACCTACGCACCGGCGAGTATGAACCTGGGTTCTCTCGTGGTGGATGAAAAAACCGGAGAGGCCGTTATCCGGGATGTCGGTGCGGATGCGCAGATCAACCTCGCCCGCGGCGTGGTCGTGACGCATGCCAAAGGGGAAGTGTTACCTGAGGAGGCTGTCAAGACCGCTTCCGAGTTCTTCGGACCGGATGGACGTCATAACGAAGATTATACGTTCTTCTACAACAACATCAAGGAAAACGTGGCAAAGCGCGTCTCGGCTTATCTGGCAAGCAGATAAATGGATCCCATCTGCGCAGGCTTTTTGGGGCGTTTGTCCAGGTCGGCAGTGCGGAGGGGGTCTGTATACCTGCAAACGGAAATATCCTGTTTTCTCCCCGCTTTCGGCGGGGAGTTTTTCGGTGCAATGCTCATCCAGGAGACGGCTGGGAATGAAAGTGGAAGCGGATGAATTTCTCTGTTCCGTTTCGTCATCTGGTCAATCTATGGAATTCATCGGGCAGGCGGGGCGACGTGTCTGGCTTCGCACTGCCGAATTCGGGTTGGAGCGCAGGAATCGGATACAGTTTTTACGGTTTCCATGACGCTCGCACTGAATCTGGCGGAATGCGGAAAGGATACCGATTACAGGCGGATCCGGGACCGGCCACGCTGCGAAGCGGATTCTCCCGGCGAGGCTTGTGACTGGATCGAGGAACCCGTCTGAGTTTTGTCTGTTACACAGGAGCCCGGCATCATTCAGATGCCGGGCTCCTGGCTTATGTGGGACATTTGACAGTCCGGATGGAAAAAGGCCTGTGCAGCCCAGAGGGCGATCAGGCGGGAAAGGGAGAACCGGGGTCGGCGCATTCCGGCAGGAACTGGGCGGGTATGTGCCGTTCACCGGCCCAGCACGTCCTGCAGAGCATCAGCATCCAGAATCCGAATCACCGGAGGTGTATACGAAATGAGGGATTCCACCTCCAGCCGCTTTAATTCCCGGTGAAGGGAAGGCCGGGAAACATTCATCATCAGGGCCCAATGGGAGACGGAGTCCGGAATTCGGACCTCGTTTTTACCGGTCTGTCTGGCCTGCATCAGAAGCCAGAAGGCGGCCTTTTGTGCGATGCCGTTGTAGGACATCAGTTCCAGCCGCTGCTGGAGCATGTACGTGGCGGAGGCAATCTCCGTCATCAGGTTTTCCAGGATGCGGACATCCTTCTGCATCAGCGCCAGCAGATCCTGTCGCCGGAACATCATGACGGTGGAAGGGTCCACCGCAACAACATCACAGGGGTAGGTCTGGCTTGCGGAGAAAACGGCGGCAGGCCCGATCAGCTCCCCGGGACCGCGCAGGGAGACGTTCACCTGACTTCCGTTGGGGAAGGTTTTCTGTGCCTGCACGCGGCCTTCCAGCACAATGCCGACCCGGGCGGCCTTTTCCATCAGGAAAAAGATTGTCTCGCCCCGGGCATAACACTGAATGTGGTGGGGTGTCTTTTCCAGATCATCCCGCAGTGTCTTTGCGGGGATGCCTCTGAACAGGGAACATGATTCAAGTACAGAATAATCCATGGCCGTTCTCCTCTCCGGGTTGTCCTGTCCATTATACACCAAAAAACTTTTCAGATTGTATCCTGGGATACAGATTTTTGGATTTTCGTGGGGTATACTGTTCACGTGTTCGGGAGGAGGAGAAAAAGATGATTCGAAAGATTATTCACATTGATGAGGAAAAGTGTAACGGCTGCGGACTGTGCGCCAGGGCCTGTCATGAGGGTGCAATTGACATGGTGGACGGCAAGGCCAGACTGGTCAGGGAGAATTTCTGTGACGGATTCGGCGACTGCCTCCCCGGCTGTCCCACGGGAGCCATTACCTTTGAGGAGCGTGAGGCTCCGGAATATGATGAACAGGCTGTGAAAAAGGCACAGGAGGACAAAAAGATGGAGAGCGCAAAACATGAACCGGCCAGGGGAGGATGCCCCGGTTCAAGGATGATGCAGTTTGAACACAGTGAAACGGAACAGGAACCTGTCGATCCCGGCCGGGCCGTTTCCCGGCTGGCCCAGTGGCCCTGCCAGATCAAGCTGGTACCCACGGCAGCGCCCTTTTTCAATGGGGCGAAGCTGCTGATTGCAGCAGACTGCACTGCTTACGCCTACGCCAATATGCATGAGGAATTCATGCGGGGCAAAGTGACCCTGATCGGTTGCCCCAAGCTGGATGACATTGATTACAGCGAAAAGCTGACCGCCATTATCCGGGACAATAACATCCTGAGTGTGACCATTGTACGCATGGAGGTTCCCTGCTGCGGCGGGCTGCAGCGGGCGGCGGAGACGGCACTGAGAAACAGCGGCAAGTTCATTCCCTGGCAGGTGGTGACCATCTCACGGGATGGACGGATTCTGGACTGAGGAGGAGAAACAGAATGAGCATTGCGTGGAAAGATCAGATCGGGAATTTCAAAACCATTGATGTGCGGGGCATCCAGGGCAATTTCTTTCAGGGCCTGAAAAAGCAGGCTATGGCGCTGCCCGTCGGGGCAGGGCTGGAGATTGTGCAGTCCTTTGATCCCATCCCCCTGTATGAGGTGATGGAGGGGCTGGGTTTTGAGCACTTCACAGAGAAGAAAGGCGACGCGGAGTTCCACGCCTGGTTCTACCGCACGGAAATCCGACAGGAAGAAAAGGACATTCCCATGCGTCCGGCGGCACTGACCAATATGCCCCTGATTGATGAGAAGCTGGGAAATATCGCCGTAAACTTCTGGGATCTGACCTGGAACGATGAACACCGTTATCTGCCGTATGAGATGCGCCTGCTGCTCTCTCTGACCAACGCGGTCGGTGCGGGCCGGATGCGTCAGGCAACGCGGGAACTGGTAAAGGCGTACATTCACGGCCTGGACAGCGCCGCACTGGATGATGTGTTTGAGCTGCTGGCGTGGAATCAGGGTATTGGATACTTTTCCAGCGAGATCGGCCCCTCCACACTGTTTGCTGCCTATAAAACCATCAAGAACATGGAAAAGCAGGGCAAGGCACGTGGTGAGATTTGCGAGATGCTCAAGGAAAAGTTCGGCGAAAAGAATCCGGACGTGGAGGTGTGAGGAGTATGAAAGGGATTGTGGGAGAGGTTTTCTCCCTGGCGGCGGAAAATGCGCCGATACCCGGATGCACGGTTTCCGAAGCGATTCACAGTGGGTGGAATGACATACTCTGTTTTTCGATGGCCCCCAATACGGATATCAGCGCGGAGATCTATCCGCACCATAAGCTGCTCCTTGCCGTGTCCGGCCGTACCGAAGTATACGGGAAGGACTTCTCCAAAGTGCTGAATGTCGGGGATGCCGTGCTGACACCAGCAGAGGTTCCGGTCGGAACGAGAACGGACACGGGTGCAGTGTATACTGAAATGATCCTCAGGAGGGATGATAACGTGAACGAGATGATCCAAGCGGGCGAAGTATTCAGGCTGGCGGAGCTTGTCCCCTATGCGGAGGGCAGGATCGTCAACATGGATGTGGTCCACAATGAACGGATGAAATTTGTCGTCATGGCTTTTGATGAAGGAACCGGCCTGTCCGAGCACGCCGCTCCCGGCGAAGCGCTCATTTTCGCGCTGGAGGGAGAGGGTGTCATCGGTTATGAGGGCAAGGAGCATCCCATCCGGGCCGGAGAGAATTTCCACTTTGCCAGGGCAGGCCTTCATTCCGTGAAGGCGACGAAACGGTTCAAGATGGCACTGCTGCTGACGCTTGGCGAGTAAGCCGGATCAGAAGTGGACCCGGTCATGACCGGTTTGCCGAATGGCGTTCTATATCCATCATACGGTGCCGAAAGCCAATACAACACGATAAGGAGGCGATTGAATGATCCGAGTGGCGTTTTATGATGCAAAGGAATATGACCGACCTTCCTTTGAACGGTTTGGCAGGCTGCACGACATGCAGTTTCATTTTCTGGAAACCAAACTGAACGAGGATACTGCGGACCTGGCCAAAGGCTGCGACGTGGTCTGTGTGTTTGTGAACGATACGGTGAATGCCGCAGTCATCGACAAATTGTATGCGCTGGGGATCCGGCTGATCGCCCTGCGCTCTGCCGGCTATAACAATGTGGATGTGCGTGCCGCCTTTGGCAAGATTCATGTGGTCCATGTGCCGGCTTATTCGCCCTATGCCGTGGCGGAGCACGCCATGGCACTGCTGCTGACCTCTGTGCGCCGCATTCACAAGGCGTATAACCGCACCCGTGATTTCAACTTTGCTCTGAACGGCCTGGTGGGCTTTGATTTACATGGGAAGACCGTGGGCGTCATCGGCACGGGTAAAATCGGGCGGATCTTTATCGATATCTGCCGGGGCTTTGGCATGCATGTCATTGCCTATGACCGTTTCCCCGCCGGGGACAGCGACATTGAATACGTTTCCCTGAATGAACTGTTTGCCCGGAGCGACATCATCTCCCTGCACTGTCCCCTGACGGAGGAAACCCGGCACCTTATCGGTACGGAGGCCATCGGGAAGATGAAGAAGGGTGTGGTGATTGTCAACACCTCCCGGGGCGGTCTCATTGACGCGGAGGCGCTCCTGCAGGGCATTAAGGCGCGTAAGGTGGGTGCGGCCTGTCTGGATGTATACGAAGAGGAGGCGGACATTTTCTTCGAGGATCGTTCCGGCCATATTTTGAACGATGATCTGCTTTCCCGCCTGATTTCCATGCCCAATGTGATCGTGACCTCTCATCAGGCCTTTCTGACGGAGGAAGCGCTGAGCAACATCGCGGAAACAACGGTGAGCAACATCCTCTCGTATTTTGACAACGACGGGATCTGTGACAATGAACTGTGCTACCGCTGCGGTAATATCGAGCGGTGCAAAAAAGAACGAAAAGAAAGATGCTTCTGAGGAGGAAAAAATGAAGTACAGAGTGAACGACGGATGCATTGGCTGCGGCCTGTGCGAATCGACCTGCCCGGAGGTTTTCTCCATGGGGGATGCCGGAATGGCGGTGGCCATTGACGCCGAAGTTCCGGACGCGGCAATGGCTTCTGCGGCCGAGGCAAAGGACAGCTGTCCTGTCGGAGCCATTGAGGAAGCCTGACAGGAGAGGGCCCGTTCATGACCGGTTTATCGAATCATGTTTCAAGTCGGTCATCCGGTGCCAAAATCCAGGGCAACAGTCAAGGAGCTGTCCGTAAAATCCGGGGATCATTTCGGGCACATCTGTTGCCGATCCTGAACCGAACCGGATTGCCGTGTGTGCTTCGGATAAGATGACCGGCAGGGATCAATCTACATGATACGGTATAGCAGTATCTTTCAGCCGCCCTTCGGGCGGCTTTTTAGCTGGGATCAGGTGCCCATGGGCCGTCGTCTATCACTTCTTAGTTGAATGTACTGCATAAAAAAAGCTCTGCAAAGCAATCTGCCTGCAGAGCGGAGAATCGTAACCAGGATCCGCTGAATCACGATCTTTCCGGAGAATGGTGGGTGATCCAGCAAGTGATCCGATGTAATGAGTGAAAACCGTTTTGAAATGCGGTAACAACTGAGCCGGTGGATTCTTACAGAAAAACTCTGTTTCTTTGAATCCGGGTCAGTCAATATACCGCAAAGGCGACAGGTGAGCCCCTTCTTCTGCTACCAGACAGAAGTATCTGACGTGAACAAACATGGGACTGTTCATCTGTCCTTATGCGAGCCTTCGTAACCTTAACGAATGAATTTGGTAATACGTGTGCACTCGACGTTGTCTTCCAGTTTTTCTGCATTTTCCGCTTTGTCATCGCGAAGAATACTGCTCCAGCCATGGCAATCGTTTTCTAATTCGCCACCGGCGGATACATTTGACGAAAGGTCGTCCGCAAGGGGGACTTTCTTTTCATTGTCGTTCATAATGAAATTCCTCCTGTTTTTAACGAAAATTGCCGAGAATTCTCCCACCTCTTCAGGTGGGAGATGAATCGGCCGAATTCCTGAATAATCACGATTCATTTTGTTGATTCCTTTTGTATATTCATGGCAAAATCGAAAGACAAAAAGATCATTTTCGTGGTAACATATTTCTGAAAGATGAGTGAATAAATGAAGTTGCAAAAGAGTCACCGTTCAGTGTATAATCTCAATTGCCATATGGTTCTTGTAGTAAAGTACAGACAAAAAGTCATAAATGACATAATATCAAGCCGTCCTAAATAGGTTTTCGTCTATATAGGGTGAGTCACTCACTTGGAGAAGCGATATGACATCCGGCTTTCTGAATGGAATCATGATATTGATCACGTTCATGTTCTATTTTCAGACATCACCATGTACTGAATAGAACAAGTTTATCAACGTATAGTCAGGAAGAACATTATTCACAAAAGAAGA
>JAFUBF010000339.1 GCA_017460325.1 Clostridia bacterium
GACTGCTGGGTCATGAGCATATCCCGCAGCCGGAAGAAAAGGGACAGCTCCGCTCCTTCCGGTCTGGCAACCCGGTCTGTATAGTGCGCCAGTAGCGCGTTGACCCTTTCACGGAGTACCTGCATACGCGGAGGATTTCGGAGAAGGCCGGCATCCTCGCTCATGCGGCCGGCAAACCGGGTAAAGAGCTCCGCTGCTTTCAGATCACTGTGTGCCTGCCCGGCCAGTCGGAGAAACGAAATTGCCTCCTCCCGAAGGTCCTGACAGATCTCCTCGGGAACAACCCAGTCGCCCTCTTCGCGAATGCGCCGGCGAATGCAGTCCGATGCCCGTATGGCCCCGACCTGTCCGGCATTCAGGGCGGAACCGCCCGGGCGTGTCACACCGTGACTGCCGCATACCTCCCCCACGGCAAATACGCCGTGCACGTCAGTTTCCCAATTGGCATCCGCCGCCAGACCGCCGTTGCAGTGCTGGGCACAGACGGCGATTTCCAGCCAGTCATGGCTGAGATCCACCCCATGGTCCCGGTAAAACCGGATCGCCGGCTCATTGAGCACCCGGAGACGATCAATGGGCGTGCCCGAGACCGCGCCGGCACTTCTCAGGTACGTGGCTGCCTCCGGAATCAGGCGGTCCAGTGGGATCGCCTGATCCAGCGGATTCCGGGTAAAGTCGAGGAATACCCGGCGATTCCGCATCACCCGTTCCCGGCAGACCAGAAGGTCGATCAGGGAGGAACCCTCTGTCTTCCGGATATCAAATGGCCACTGATACCCTTTCAGGAATACCCGGGAAAGCATGTCGGAGGGATCGCTGAAAAAGTCCGCCAGAAATTCCCGCGGATCCCCTCCGTCCTGATCCGTCGACACAAACCGGGGCAGGACCTGCATGTAGGAGCCGGACACGTTCCACCTGGGATGAAGGGAGGCCATCCCGAACTGCCATTCCGTCAGGTTTTTCCCGTGAATGCCGGCCTCAAGCGCCATGCCGCTGCCTCCCAGCTGACTGGCAGGGTACACACTGTCCCGGAAAATACCGGCCGGTCCGCCCGTTGCCAGAATCAGCGATTCACACAGGATGATCCGGGCATCCGGGTTTTCCGGATCCTTCCGGTCCAGACAGAGAATGCCGTAAATCTGTCCGTTTCGCACCAGGAGGCGGATCACCTGCAGGGGCGCAAAAACCGTGATCCCGAGTTCCTGTGCCCGGTGCTCAAGACATTGCGTCATGAGCCTCGAGGTGTACGGTCCGGCACTGGTAGCGCGTCGGCCCCGGTCATGGTCCGTCTTATACCCCATATACTCCCCGTAAGCCGTGCAGGGAAACGGAACACCCGTTTCCAGCAGGAAGAAAAAGCCTCTTGTCGACAGAGCCGCCTCACACAGGGCGATATCCCCGTCTACGGCGCCGCAGGAAAACAGATCCTGCGCCATTTTCAGGACACTGTCCTCATCCCCTGAGGCAAGAGAAAGCTTATAGTAGGTCTGCTTGTCGGAACCGGTGTTTCGGGAGGTTCCGGCATTGACGTTTTCCGTCACCAGTACCGTCTCAATGCCATGTTCCGCCAGACGAATGGCGCTGGCATAACCGGCCGCGCCGGACCCCACCACCACCGTGCGGACACTGTGCTCTGTAATGTTCATTCCCATCCCTGCCTTTCTCTAACCCGGACATGTCAGAGCCGCCGGATGTGGAAGCCGCCGTCCACGTCCAGGACGCTTCCGGTAGTGTATCGCATGGCGGGCGAACAGAAGAAACGTACAGCCTCCGCCACATCCTCCGGCTGTCCCCATCTGGGGATCGGAAAGAACCCTTCCCGGATGAGCCGGTCATACTTGTCCTTTACCGCACCCGTCATATCCGTTGAGATGACCCCCGGGCGAACCTCGTTGACCAGAATGTCATCTGTCGCCAGACGGTCCGCAAAGAGCGTGGTCACCATGGAGATGCCTGCCTTGGAGATGCAGTACTCCCCGCGGGAGACGGAGGAAACCTCCGCCGAGCAGGAGCCGATATTGACAATGTGTCCCCGGCAGCCGAAACGAATATCCTGAGTGAGCATCTGCCTGGCTACCGCCTGGGTCAGGAACAGGGTTCCCTTCAGGTTGATCCCCATCACCCGGTCAAAGCTCTCCTCCGTCATCTCCATCAGGTCCCGCCGCTCCAGCGGCGCCACACCGGCATTGTTGACCAGAATGTCAATTCGCCCGAACGTGGCCACGGTTTCCTCCACCAGACGCCGGCGATCCTCCGCACAGCTGAGATTTCCCTGAACGTAATGCACGGGAATCCCGGCTGCCTTCAGGCTGTCCAGCTTTTCCTGCACCCGGGCCTGTTCACCCGTGGCAAAAATCACGATCTGAGCATCGTCCATGCCCAGATTCCGGGCAATGGCATATCCGATTCCCCGGCTGCCGCCGGTGACAATCGCGGTTCTTCTCATTTTTCTACTCCTCCAATGTTGCCTGGGCTTTTGGCATCGTATGACTGGCAGGGGATGTCATCGGACGAACCGATGCAACCTTTGCCCACTCCTCCAATGTTGCCTGGGCTTTCGGCACTGTATGACTGTCAGGGAGACATGATTCAGCAAACCGGTGCAGGCTTTGCCCAATACTCATCCCCGAAAGTTTTCAGGAAGCGTCGCCCGTTGCCCGACAAATTCCCGGTAAAACGGCAGGAACGTTCCGGGATCCCGGACCACACAGCCCGTGGGTTTATGAGCCCGGATCAGGTCCCCGCACTTGCCGCAGGTCACGCAGACCCGGTCCGCATGAATCCGGCCTTCGCGGAGGATTTCTCCGGCAAATTCCGGATCTGCAAAGGCCATCCGGCCAAAGAGCATCCCGTCGCACATTCCCTGCTCCACCACTCCCGCCGCGTACAGGTCCGCATACTGGCGCAGATAGCTGGGGGCGGAGGCGTAGACCGTCATCTCCGGAACCGCCCTTTTCACCGCCGCCACGCCGTGAATCATCCGGTCAAGGCCCACCAGGGGATGCTCCGTCGCCTGATATTTCCCCACATCAAAAGGCCTGGTTACATGCGTCGTGGCATAGGGATTTCCCATGGTAATGTTGACCGTATCCAGCCCAGCCTCCCGAAGTTCCCGGACAAGGCGCAACGGTTCCCGCAGGTCCACCCGGAGCGGATCCTCCCCGGAGGCGCCGAAGCCAGGTCCCTCCGGATACCCGTCGTAGATCCCCAGGCGGCAGGTGACAAAGAAGTGACCATCCTCCTGGACCTTTGCAGCGGCAATGCAGTTTTTGAGAAGGCGCGTCCGGTTCTCATAGCTGCCCCCGTACAGGCCGGGCCGCTCAAAGGCCGAACTCAGCTCCGCGAAAAGATACCCGTGACAGGACTTGATGTCCACACCGTCAAACCCGGCCTCCCGGGCCAGCCGTGCCCCTTCCCCGAACCGCTCCTCAAGGGCCTTCAGGTAATCATCCGTGACAATGCAGCTGTCATCCGCCGGCCGGAACTGTTCAAGCCAGGGATGCCGGTAGGCAATCAGGGGAGCGGGACGGTTTCCCGGGTTTGAATACCGGCCGCTGTGATTCGCCTGCATCACCAGAATCGGCGCCCTGCCGTTTTCCCTGATGCCCGCCTCCCGGACCTCATCCAGAAGGCGTTTGTACACCTCCAGGTTGTCCCGCGTGATGAGCAGCTGCGTGGCAGAGGAGCAGCCCTCCGGCACCACCGAAATCGCCTCAAACCAGATGACCGCGCTGCCGCCCGCCGCCTGGCGGCAGTACCGCCGGCGGGTATAGTCGGAAGGGGAACCGCCCCCCTGCGCATCCGCCCCTTCCATAGGTGCAATGCCAAGGCGGTTCAGGGCCTCAGTGGTTCCAAAGCGAACCGGCGTGGCCAGAATCCCGGTATCCCCGGCAAAGGGAAGGGACACGCCCAGTTCCGCCGCCCGTGTTTTCAGTTCCTCCAGTGTTCTGTAGTGAAATCGTTCATGTCCCACTTCCCTGTTCCTCCTCTTCCGGCTGGTCAATGGTCGTGATCCTCAAGCCAGAGCGCGTAAATTCCTCTCATGAACACAGACAGGCATCCGAAGCGCCCTGTGGACACCCCGGATGCCTGCCCAATGGTCAATCACCGGCCGGTACCGGCCGCTTCCGAATCAGCTTGGCCATCGTCTCATAAAGGCGTTCCGGCTCAATGGGTTTGGAAAGGTGTACATTCATGCCCGCCTGCAGTGACCGCTCCACGTCCTCATCAAAGACGTTGGCCGTCATGGCAATGATCGGGATGGTTTTGGCATCCTCCCGCGCCATGGCGCGGATCTGCCGGGTGGCCGTAAGCCCGTCCATGACCGGCATACGGACATCCATCAGGATGGCATCATAATAGCCCGCCGGATGCTCACTGAACATGCGGACCGCAATTTCGCCGTTTTCGGCATGCTCGGACTCGATCTCCTCCAGTTCCAGAAGGTCGGCCAGAATCTCCGCATTCTGCTCCACATCCTCGGCCATCAGAACCCGGCAGCCGGCAAGAGCCCCGGCCTCCGGCGCCTCGGGAATCGGCTGCGCCCCGACCGTGACACCTCGCCGTTTATCCAGCACGGCGTGAATCGTCCGCAGAAGGCTGTCGGTAAAGAGCGGTTTGGCCAGAATCCTGTCCACCTTTTCCCTTTCCGCTTCCTCCTCGATATCATCCCAGTTGTAACCGGTCAGCATGATCACCGCCGTCTCCCCATGGTCAAACGCACGAATGGCATGCACCAGTTCAAGACCGTTCATGTCCGGCATCTTGTAATCCGTCAGCAGCAGATGATACGGATTTCCCTGCTCATGGGCTTTGCGAACCATCTGCAGCGCCTCGGCAGGTTTTTCCGTGGTATCCGCCTCAATGCCGATGGAGCGCAGGACCACCTCGCTGTGCTCACAGGCAATCTCATCATCATCCACCACCAGGACCCGAAGATCCGGCGGCAACTGGCCGTGTTCCTCACTGGCACTCCGGCTGGAGGATTTCAGGGAAACCGTTACGGTGAAAGTGGTTCCAACGCCCTTTTCACTCTCCACACTGATTTCCCCGTTCATCATCTCAACGAAGTTCCGGGTAATGGCCATGCCGAGGCCGCTGCCGCCATAGCTGTTGGTATTGGTTACATCCTCCTGGGAGAACGCCTCGAAGATTTTCGGAATGAATTCCCTGTCCATTCCGATGCCCGTATCGCTCATGACAAACCGCAGGACATTGATTCCCTCATAGCTGCCCGTCTGCTCCACCGACAGGGTAACGCTGCCCGGCGGATTGGTAAACTTGACGGAATTGCCGAGGATGTTGATCAGCACCTGCTTGAGCTTCATATCATCGCCGCGATAATAGTCGCTGACTTTCCCGATGATGTGACACTCGTACGTCAGGCCTTTGTCCTGGCACTGCCCGTTGATCATGATGTTGATCTGATCCAGGAATTCCCGGAAGGAGAATTCCTCATTCTTGAGCACCACCCGGCCCGATTCAATCCGGCTCATATCCAGGATGTCGTTGATCAGGCCCAGCAGATGCTTGGCGCTGGCCCCGATCTTTTCCAGGTGTTCCCGGGTCCGGGGCGTCAGGTCCGGATCCCGCAGGGCGATGTTGTCAAGCCCGATAATCGCGTTCATCGGCGTCCGGATTTCATGACTCATATTGGAAAGGAAACTGGTCTTGGCCCGGCTGCTTTCCTCCGCCAGTGCCTTTTCCACCTCGGTCTGGCGCTCCCGTTTCTGAATCTGGGAATAGATCCGCAGGAGGATCACAATCGCCACCACCACCAGGGCCATCTGCATGAGGCTGTTCCGTCCCAGACTGTGTCCCACCTGATCCAGTTCATCCCTCAGATAGGCGGAAACCGGACGCGTGGCGGAGGATGTCATATTAACCCCCGCCTCCCCCAGCCGCTCCAGGTAATAACTCTGAATCCGGAGGGCACTGCGCTCAATGGCATTTTGCGTTGTCTGGAGCACCCAGACGCCGGAGGTGAAAATGATGAGCCCCAGGAGGACCACCCAGGCCACAATGGAGCGGCCCATGCGGCGGTCCCTGTCCCGGCTCAGCAGGATCCGGAAGCTGATGAACCCCAGGATGCCCCAAGCCGCCAGAATCAGGTAAGATTCCGTTGACAGCGTTTTGATGTCCGTCAGGTTGGGGATCAGGAACTCCAGGGCAAACAGCAGGGAGACCACGACCCCGGTCAGGCCAACCACCAGATAGAAGCGATTCCCTTCCCGCCTGGCCACCCGGCAGGCGGCCGCGGAGGCAAAGGCGTACGCAATGGTCGCACCCACCGTCGTCACATCCACAATCCAGCTGATGGCCGTCCGGCCGAAGAACGGCAGGAAGACGGATACGCCCATAATGAACAGAATGGCATTCGTGGGCACAAACCGGTCATTTCGTTTTCCGAACCATTTGGGCATCATCTTGTCATCTGCCAGAGTGGACAGAAGCCGGCTGAGGGCGATGAAATTCCCGATCAGGCCGGTGAAGATCCCGCAGAAGGCCGAAATGCCCAGGATGGCCGTTCCCGCCGTTCCCAGCGCCTCGTGAGCCGCAAAGAACGTGGGCTGGGAGGCAAGGCCCGTGTACCGATCCAGATTCAGAATGTAATCCACCCAGTTCCGGCAATCCTCCGGCAGAGCGGTAGCGGCCAGAAGCGCCAGCATGGCATACGCCGCCGCGCCCGCCAGGAGCGCCAGGGCCAGAATGCCGAAGGTCTTTTTCAGGGGGTATCGGACCTCGTGGGCCGAATGGGAGATGGATTCAAATCCGACATAGGCCCAGGGGGCCAGGGCAAAGATAATGAAGGCGGCACTGGTGCCCTCGTACTGGGGCGAGAAGGCCGGCCTGAACATGCTGAGATCCCCGCCACGGTGGATAAGGGCTGCCAAAAAGCAGATGAAAATGCCCGCCAGCAGGAGGATGGCCATGACACTCTGCACGGTTCCGGCCCGTTTTCGGTTAAAGCAGATCAGGCCGGCGAGGATGACCGAACCGGAGGCCAGCAGAATCTCGCCCATATAGACGTGGTATCCGGCTATTTCATCATCGTTAGCAAGGAGACCCCGTCCTCATTAGGGCGGGGAGGAATTGCGTTTAACCGTTTTCCCCGTCTCCCCGTATTCTCCTTTCGGTTAAATAATGGTCTGCTTTTTCCAGCAGTTTGAGCTTCTTGTATA
>JAFUBF010000340.1 GCA_017460325.1 Clostridia bacterium
CGGCTGGAATACCCGCATGGAAGCACCGACCCCGCGCCCTGGTCAGATGACGCTGTGGACGATGCAGTCCATTGCTCACGGAGCGGACTATGTCAGCTATTTCCGCTGGCGCACCAGTACCATCGGAACAGAAATTTACTGGCACGGGATCCTAGACTATTCCGGACGGGAGAACCGCCGGATTGCCGAACTGCGTCAGATTCACGCCACCCTGGGACGGATGCAGGAACTGGCCGGCACCCGTTATGAGGCAAAGGTGGCCCTGGTCAGGGATTACGACAACAATTTCGACGCGCGGCTGGACAAATGGCACGGACGCGTGGACTGGGCGAGTGAATCGGCCCTGTTCAATGCGGCGCAGAAGAGCCATACGCCGCTTGACTATGTGTATCTGGATCACACCACGGCAGAGGAACTGGCAGCGTATTCACTGCTGTTCTATCCGCACCCGGCCCTGATGAACGCAGAGCGGGCCGAGCTTCTGCGCCGGTACGTGGAACAGGGCGGCACACTGGTATTCGGCTGCCGCAGTGCCTATAAGGACATGAACGGCCGCTGCGTGATGGACAAACTGCCCGGGCTTCTGGCGGAAATGACACAGGCGGATGTTCTGGAGTACTCCTTCATTGCGCCGGATGCCGGAAAAGTCACCGTTGACTGGGAAGGGACCTGCCTTGAGGCCAGTATATTTACGGATCTGGTCACCGAGGTTGGCACCGGCCATCTGGAGGGAACGTACACCTCGGATTATTATGCCGGAAGCGGTGCGCTGGTTTCCAATCAGGTCGGAAAAGGAAAGGTCTACTATTACGGCAGCGCATTCAGCGAGCAGGCGGTACAGGTGTTCCTTGAGAAGCTGGGTGTGGCCAGCCCGTACAGGGATATGATCGAAGTGCCGGAAAGCTGCGAACTGGCCGTACGCCGGAACGATCGGGATCGGTATCTGTTCGTTCTCAACTATCTGAACGCGCCGGCCACCATCCAGATCCGTCAGCCCATGGTGGATCTCAGGAGCGGTGAAACGGTCTGTGGCAGTTTCGAAGTTCCGGGCTATGATGCACTGGTACTGAGGGGATAATCCGGAACAAATCTGCCTATGCAAAACCAGGGACTTCCGGTCAAGTGTCCGGAGGTCCCTGTTTCTGTATTGACAAAGGATGTCGGAATGAGCGAAACTATGTACAGAACCGAAAACGCGTTGCGGTTCCGTTCTGTATCTATGCTCCTTTGACAGGCTGTCGGATTGCGTACGGTCCGTTTTCAAATGTCATTTCTTCAGATACTTACTTTGAAAGAGAGGTACTCTCTATGGAACAGTGGATGAACTGGATCTGGTTCAGATTGACGGTGTGACCTGCTGTCATGGACATGTACTGCCTTTCGGTGCCACGATCATGAGTAATGGAGGCATCAATTTTTCTGTCAATTCAGCCGATGCCGAAGGGTGTGAACTGCAGCTGTACCACAAAGGGGTGAACTGGGCGGATCTTGACAGGCACAGTGACGTGTTCGAGTTCTGTCGGAAAATGATCCGTTTGCGCTGGGAACATCCGGTGCTTCGCAGTCGGACGTTTTTCACCGGTGTCAATGCCAGCGGGTATCCGGAACTGTCCTTTCACGGCGAACAGGCGTGGCACCTCAATATGTGGGCGCCGTTTCTGACCTTCGGGTTCATGTATGCGGAACCGGATGCGGATTTTACGACAGGACAGGACTTCTTTATCTACTGCGGGGTGAATGCCCACTGGGAAACGCATATCCTGGAGCTGCCGCAGCTGCTGGAGGGAATGGTCTGGCAGGTCTATGCGGATTCCACGGAGGCGGAGGAACGGAGGAACCTTTGTGATGATGGACAGATTCGGCTTCTGCCCCGCAGTCTGATGGTCCTGACAGCTGCCCGGGATACCGGGAAACAGTAACGGTCATGTCTCTGCAGGCCTTCCTGCGGCGGAACAATCAAAACGGTGAGACCGGAAAGGCGGTCTCACCGTTTTGATTGCGGCAGTTATTTTCCCCAGAAAATCCAGATGAAGACGTAACCGACAAAGACGGCCGTCAGCGTAAAGGGGACACCGATGCGCATGAAATCACCGAAAGAGGTTTCATGGCCGTTCTTTTTCAGAATGCCTACTGCCGTGATGTTGGCGCTGGCACCGATGGGCGTCAGGTTGCCGCCCAGTGTGGCACCGGTCAGAAGGCCGAAATAGAGTACATACGGTTCAATGCCCAGCAGAGAGGTCACGGTCTGCAGAACGGGCAGCATGGTTGCCACATAGGGAATATTGTCGACGAAGGCGGAGATAATGACGGAGCCCCAGACGATGATCGAATACAGGATGAACAGATTGCTGCCGCCTGCCTTTACAATCCAGTTGGCGATGTCATCAATGATGCCCACGGCCGTCACGCCGGCAATGACCAGAAACAGGGAAAAGAGGAGCGCCAGGGTTTCCACATCCACAGACTGAAGGGCGTGTTGCGCCTCTTTGGTGGATCTGGACTGGATGACAGTGATGACGATGGTCAGCACGGCCATGCAGATGCAGATGAGTCCGTTGGTGATATCGGGCTTGTCCGGGATGAAGGAGGCCAGAATCAGCAGGACAACCACCATAACCAGCATGACAGTAGGCATGTAATTGGTGACGGTGGTCCGCTCACGCACGTTTCCTGTGAGGGGTGCCCGTTCATGTCGGAACAGGAACATGATGATGGGAATTGTGGCCAGCGCTCCCAGTTCAACGGCAAAGAAGATCCCCGGACGTCCGTTCATGAAGAAGAAGGAGGTAAAGTCCATACCGGCGTAGGCACCCAGCATGATGGAGGTGGTATCACCGACCAGTGTGGCAGCTCCCTGAAGATTGGAGGAAACGGCGATACACAGGATCATCGGAACGGGGGAAATGCCAAGAGAGGAACAGATGGCAAGACCCACCGGTGCAATCATGAGTACGGTGGCCACATTGTCGATAAACGCAGAAACGAGTCCGGAGAAAAGCGACATATAGATGGTGACCCACATGACGTTCTTCGAATGGTCCAGAAGATAATCGGCAATGAGGTTCGGCATTTTGGAGGCAATGAAATAGTCAACGATGATCATCGTGCCAACGAGCATCATGAGAACATTCCAGTTAATGACATTCGGAATCTCCACGAAAGGCAGAATACCGGTGGCGATATACAGGATAGCAGTCGCGGCAGCGGCGTGCACACGGAATTTGGACTTGATGATCATGATGGCATACATACAGATAAACAGAATCAGAGCAATCAGTTTGAAATTCAACGATAAACCCTCCCCTGAGATCTCAAAGTGTACAGGATATACTGCACAGCTATGTATCATAGTCGAATTCAGCCTGAATGGCAAGCACAAAATGAGGAGATTCCGGTCAGTGCACCTCGATGTCAAAATCGGAGCGAACATTTATGCAATGCCATACCAAATCGGACAGGACATGGTATAATAGGACTGCGGTATCGCTTATAGACAATACTCCGTCCGGGGCTCTTCGCACACGTAAAACCAACATCACATATACCGCAGGCCCAGTCTCCTTTGGAGCAGTCAATAGCTATTATGTGGGCGTCGGGCTCAAAGCTGATTCAATGCAGTGTCGTTTAAGCTGTGAGATTTACGAGAGTCGATAATATTCCCAGTTCTGCAATAAAATCTAATCAAAACCCGTATATATATAAAATAAACAGTTAATAGCCTAATATTTTGTATATATTTTATATAAATACGACTTGACATCGATTTGAATTTTTGATAGTATCTAATCAAAATAACAGATTGGAGTGTCTTGTATGGGTAGACCATCAAATCCATTAACGCCATACTTTGTAAGAATCCATAG
>JAFUBF010000341.1 GCA_017460325.1 Clostridia bacterium
AACTGCTGGCGGAACTGGCGGAAAACATGCAGGCAGATCACCGGACCGACTGTCCGGCGGACCAGCTGGTCATCGGAATGAAGTGCGGTGGATCCGACGGTCTGTCCGGTATCACGGCGAATCCCACCATCGGTGTTTTCAGCGATCTGCTGACCGCCATGGGCGGAACGACGATCCTGACGGAAGTGCCGGAGATGTTCGGCGCGGAAACCATCCTGATGGACCGCTGCGAAACCGAGGAGCTTTTCGGGAAGACCGTCCGGCTGATCAACGACTTTAAGGCCTACTTTGAAAGCTACCATATGCCGGTGTATGAGAATCCGTCACCCGGCAACAAGGCCGGGGGGATTACCACCCTGGAGGACAAGGCCCTGGGCTGCACCCAGAAGAGCGGCAGCTCCGCAGTAAAGGGTGTTCTCGCGTACGGGGAACCGGTAAGGACAAAGGGACTGAACCTCCTGTCCGCACCCGGCAACGATCTGGTCGCTGCCACCGCCGAAGCGGTTTCCGGCGCCCAGATGGTTCTCTTCTCCACCGGCCGGGGCACACCATTTGGTTGCCCGGTGCCCACCGTGAAAATCGCCACCAACAGTCCCCTGGCAAAGAAAAAAAGCGGCTGGATCGATTTTAACGCCGGCCGCCTGCTGGAAGGGAAGACCCTTCCCGAACTGGGTGAGGAGCTTCTGGACCTGGTTCTCCAGGTTGCCTCGGGCAAACACACCAAAGGCGAGGAAAACGGCTGCCGTGACCTGGCCATCTTCAAGCAGGGCGTTACCCTGTAAAAACCAAACTCCTTCCCGGGATGGTACATGCCATCCCGGGTTCTTTCTGCTCATGGACGGGACTGAATCCGACCCGGCGATGGACATTTGTCGGGCGAAAAAAGGCTCCGGATCTTCGGCGGAAACCGAAGACCCGGAGTCAGGAGTTTTTTGGATTATTTGGCAGGTGCCTCAACGGCGGAGGTGGCCGAAACGACCATCTTCAGGAGGCTGACCAGCTCGTTCTTGATCATATCAGCGGTGATCTCGTTGATATTCTTCGAAGCGCTCAGGTCATCCACATTGATCTTGTCGATTCTGGAGAGCTTGAACAGAGCAGAATCCTCAGACTCGCTGGTGTTCAGTTCGCAGACCAGGCTGTCATCGTCCTCATAGTAATCAACGACGATGGAGCTTTCCTCGCCCTCGGCGGTCTCTGCGACGAATTCATAACGGAGCTTGCCGGTCCAGGTTTCCCGAACGGAGGTGCTGATGCCGCCTTCCGGCGTCTTCACGTACAGATAATCCGGGCCAAATTCGGCTTCCAGCTCTTCCTTGTCATCCATCACGGAGACGACCTTACCGCTGGTGATCTGGCCATTCTCGAGGTTGAAGCGAACATCGGCCACAGAATCGCCGGCGGTCAGCTTCTCGCGATAGTAGTCCGGGGCTACTGCGAATTCATACACAACCAGGGGATCTTCATCCTTGAATCCGAGAGTGGCGGTCAGGTTGGCCTCGCCATCCTCAGCATCAACCCAGGAATCCGTATCATAGACCAGAACCTTGGTCTCTGCGGTCTCTTCGCCGATCTGGAAGTGGGAGGTGATGTGACCATTCTCCTCCACCTTCCCGGTGGTCTTAATGGTCCGGATGGCATCCAGGGTAGCTTCCCGGTTGAGCAGCCATTCCTTCTGGGCCTGAGCAAAGGTCATTCCACCGGTCAGAGCGGCATGACGATCCACCAGCTCGGCCATGGCAGGATTGGACATCAGCTCATCCAGTGCTTCGGCCAGTGCGGTTGCGAACGCTTCGCTGCGCAGGCTGACTTCCACGCTGCCATCGTCATTCTTCACGTCCAGAACGTATTCGGGCTTGAACTTGTTGGCAAAGGAAACGGCGGCGGAGCCGAGGGTGACCGCATCGGCCCGCTCCTGAGCGGCGACTGCAGAGGCCAGGATGCCCAGCTTGGTTACAGCGGCCTTCAGTTCCTTGAGCTCTTTCTCGGTGAGCGCCTCTTCCTTTTCTTCGGGGAGGTTCTTGATGGTCTCCTCGATCATGGCATCCACGCTCTTGACGATCTCCTGCATAACGGAGGTCACTGTGGCATAACGAAGCAGCGTCACAGAATCACCGGACTTCATGTAGAGTCCCGTGGGGTTCAGCTGAACATGGCCGCTCTCGGTGCCGTTATCACGCGTAACCAGGTGCAGGTTGTCACCGTCAATGCGGATGACGAGATCATCGGTTTTGTCTCCGGACTGGGCCTGCAGGGCGAGGTCCTTTGTCTTCAGATCCGTTTCATTCAGGAACTTGATCAGAACGTTGCTCTGCTCATAGCGATCCTCATCAGCAAATGCGCCTGCAACAGAGAGAAGCATCATAATGGCCAGCAGGCAGGAAAGTAGTTTCTTCATCACAAAAGGGTTCCTTTCAATGGTATTTCATGTAACGACGATACGAAACGGCCAACCGCCCCGGCTCCTGGCCGGTCCCATCAGCCCTTTGGGCATCCTCGTACATCTCGTCTCTTACTTGTCGCTCTTTTCGTCCTTGTCGGCCTCGCCGCTGGGCAGCTGCTGCTGCTTTTCTGCGGCTTCAATCTCAGCGGCAACCTCGGTGGCATCCAGGCGGGTAACGGAAACCTGGAAATCCTTCAGCATGGCGCCCAGCGCGGTTTCATCCTCCTCCTGCATCAGGAGCAGCAGAGCGGTCTCACCGTCCACCAGACATTCACTGGCCATTTCCAGCAGCTTGGACTTCTCCGTCAGTTTATCCTCGTCCATGGAATCTCCGATCAGCGCACCGATGCCGCCGCCGAGCAGGACACCCAGGGGACCGGCGAGAACGCCTACCAGACTTCCGATCAGACCGCCGGTCCAGCCACGATCATCTGTCGCGTTGCTGGTTATGAAGCCGTCCTCAAGAGAAATGTGACCTGCGTCTTTTTTCACAATAGCTGCCTGCGCAATGGCAAAGCTGTTGTTTTCAAAGTTCTGGCGGAGCTTGCTCAGAATCTGATAGGCTTCGCTGGGAATCTTGCAGTTCACGATAACGACATTTTCCTTCATTGGAACTTCCTCCTTAAAAGATCGTTGAGTTTCAACTCGACGATTCTACTATAGACGCATCGTGACTGTCAAGAAAGTTTGCCGGAATGGCACGGAGGTGAAATTTGACGCAACCTGCGCAGTTCTGTATAATGAGGTAACGGTGTTCTCCGAAAGACACAGGAATAAAAAAGGAAAGGAAGGGATGACATGGAGTATGTAAAACTGAACAATGGGATACAGATTCCCATGGAAGGCTTCGGTGTGTTTCAGGTGCGGGACAAGGAGGAGTGCAGGCGTTCCGTGCTGGATGCGATTCGGGCAGGCTATCGGCTGATCGATACGGCAGCTTCGTATACAAACGAGGACGCGGTGGGCGAAGCGGTTCGTGAGGCTGTTGCAGAGGGAATCTGTACCCGGGAGGAACTGTTCATCACCTCCAAGATGTGGGTGCAGGATATGGAAAACTATGACATGGCCTCGTCGGCTGTGGATGCTTCTCTTAAGGCGCTGGGCCTTGAATATCTGGATATGTACCTGTTACACCAGGCGATGAAGGATTACTTCAGCGCCTGGCGGGCAATGGAGGATGCGTACAGAGCCGGGAAGATCCGCGCCATTGGTGTATCCAACTTCTATCCGAACATCCTGACGAATTTCTGTGAGACGGTTCGCGTGATTCCGGCGGTCAATCAGGTGGAACTGCATCCGTACTTCACGCAGGAAGACGCCCTGAAAACCATGAGAGAGTATGGCGTAGTGCCGGAAGCATGGGCGCCGCTGGGCGGGGGACGTTATAATCCTTTTGACAACGAAATGCTGAAAGGCATTGCCGATGCCCACGGGAAGAGTGTTGGCCAGATCATCCTCCGCTGGAATGTGCAGCGAGGGGTAGTCATTATCCCCAGATCCACCCGCAGGGAGCGGATCGAAGAGAATATGGACATTTGGGATTTCGTGCTCACCCCGGAGGAAATGACGCAGATCGGAAGCCTGGATATGGGCTATGGAGACACCCGGACAAAACATTTCGACCCGGATTTTGTGAGAATGTGCGTTCACCGTAAAATTCACGACTGATGATGGATGACACCACCTGCTGGAAGCCTGAAAAATCAGGCTTCTTTTTAGATGATTTCAATGAGCTGTTCTTTTCTGCTGACATGAAGCCGCCGATGCGAAAGAAAACAGGGCAGTTTTTCCTTTCCCGCGTGAGATGAACACGTGGCGGGGGAAAAACATATTTTTGCTCCAAAAAAAACGCGCCGGTTTCCTTTGAAAACAGATGTTTTTCCATACATTTTGTGGATAGTAAAACCAGGAGAAACCTGATATACTTGCTCCAATC
>JAFUBF010000028.1 GCA_017460325.1 Clostridia bacterium
GTTGACGTTACATAGTAAAATGGAGTGTACTTTAGTCTTTCAAAGTTTGAACGCGGGCTAAAAACTCTAGCTTTGCTATGTCTTTTTTCATTGTGACGTGTCCGAAAATCGATGTGAAAGACTAATATCTCCCTAATTTCCGCTATGATTTTACCTGTTTTCCCCATCCCCCATATGGTTTGTTTGACTTACGGATACAGTGATTCTTCCTGTATCCATAACATTTTCAATTCAGCGAGAAAAAACAGCATGTTTCATTCTGAAACCTCTTATTCTGTCATTCGGTACTGATGCGCTTTTTTTGACAGAAAGGACACAGCTCTGTATAATGGTTACAATTCATCACAATCGGGAGTGAATCTTCTTTATGGACAACAATCGGGCTCAGTGGAGCAGCAAACTTGGATTTATTCTTGCCGCCGCAGGCTCTGCAATCGGTCTTGGCAACATATGGAAATTCCCGGGACGCGCCTTTGAGGGTGGCGGCGGATCCTTTCTTCTGATCTATCTTTTCATCGTCATTTTTCTCGGCATGCCCCTCATGCTGACGGAGCTCTCTCTCGGACGGGCCAGTCAGACCAACATCGTCGGCACCTTTAAAAAGCTCGGGCACCGCGGGTATTCGTGGGTAGGCTGGCTCGGTGCTGCAGGCGCTTTTTTCATCACCTGTTACTACAGCCATGTGGGCGGCTGGGTTCTGCGCTATGTCTTCAGTTATGCGCTTGAGCCGGCGGAGATTTATCAGAATCCCCTCGGTTACTTTTACAACATGCTGGGCCTGCATCCGGATGGCACCACCTCCATTCCGTGGACAGCCCTCCTGTTTGCCGCTGCCTTCCTGTTTCTCAACGCCATCATCATTATCCGCGGTGTAGAGGGTGGCATAGAGAAATTCAACAAGATCGGAATGCCGGCCCTGTTCCTCCTTCTCCTCATCCTCCTGGTCCGCTCCATCACGCTGCCGGGTGCCGGCGAGGGCGTCCGTTACATGCTTACCCTTGATCTTGAGAAGGTCAGCATCAATACCTTCTTCTCCGCCCTGGGACAGGCTTTCTATTCTCTGTCCATCGGCATGGCAATCCTGATCACCTATGGGTCCTACCTTTCCAAAGAAGAGGACTTGCCCAGGAACACCGCCCTCATCTGTGGAATGGATACGCTGGTGGCCTTTCTGGCCGGTTTCATCATCGTCCCGGCGGTATTTGCCACACTGGGTCGTGGTGAGATTGGAAAAGGCGGCGGGTTTGCCTTTGTATCCCTGGCCGGGGTATTCGAAGGGATGCCCGGCGGCAGCCTGTTCGGCGTTCTCTTCTATCTCCTTCTGCTCTTTGCCGCGCTGACCTCCTGCATTTCCCTGATTGAAAGCGTTGTGGCCTTCCTGACCGAGCAGTTCGGCTGGAAAAGGAAGTGGACGACCATTGTCCTGTGTCTGGTCATGTTCCTGATTGGCTGCCTCTACACCTGCACACAGGCTGCCGTTCCCCTGAAAGGCATCTGGTTTGACGGCGTCAACGGCATCACCTACCCGCCTCTGTGCGATTTTATGGAATACCTGACCGACCGGCTTATCATTCCACTGTGCGCTCTGGGATGCTGCATTTTTGTCGGCTGGGTGTGGAAGCCGGAGAGCGTCATCGCTGAGATTGAACAGAATGGAATCCGATTCCGCCTGGCAAAGGTCTACACCGTTCTCATCCGGTTTATTGCCCCGGCTGCCATCCTCGCCATTCTCCTTCTCAGCTTCATCTCCGGCGTAACCCTCAGCTGAGGCACATATTGTTCATCTGCAGGCAGCCTCCGGCAAAAACCAAAGAAGAGCATCTGCAGCCCCTGTGGCAGATGCTCTTCTTTCTGTATATCAGTTCAGTCTTCCTGTGTCCTTGTCCCGTTTTCTCCTTGGAGGCTGCATTTCGTTGGCCATGGCCGCCCCGATAATCATTACCGCGCCGATCAGATTCAGCGGGCTGAGCGGCTCATGCAGCAGGACAGCGGAAAACAGCAACGCGGAAACGGGATCAATATAACTGAGCGTTGCAACGGACTGCACGCTCAGCCCTTCCATGCCGCCAAAGTACAGGGCATAGGCAATACCCGTATGGACAATGCCCACCACCAGCAGTAGAAGGATCTCGGCAGGCCCCATTCCTGTCCCGCCAAATCCGCCGGTCATCCACAGATACGGAATCATGACCAGTCCAGCCGAGAGAAGCTGCACAATGGTTCGCGGATAGGCGGATACGTCCCGGATCTTCTTATTCAGAATCACCACACAGGCGTAGAAGCACGCGGCGCCAAGTCCCAGGAGGATCCCGCGGAAATGCCCGGCATTCCCCGTCCTGTCCCCGATTACCCCGGACACAAGAACCATACCCAGAACGGACAGGGCCGCACAGACCGCTTTTCTGGCGGTCAGTTTCTCCCGGAACAGAAGGGTGGCCAGGAGAATCGTAATGGTCGGCTGCATGTAGTAGCAGAGCGTCGCAACCGCCACCGTCGTATAGTTGTAAGCCTCAAACAGCAAAATCCAGTTTATCCCGATCAGGGCACCGGTCAGGACAAGCAGCAGAAATGACCGGGACGGGATGCGCAACGGCATTCCCTGTCCCCGGATGCGGACAAAAGCCAGGAGAAACAGGCCACCCAGAATGCCGCGGACACAGGCCAGAGAGGCGGAAGGAAGCGGAATAAACCGTCTGAAGATGCCGATCGTTCCGAAGATCAGCATGGAGCATATGAACATGAGCAGGGATCTGCGGTTCTGTGTTTCATTCATTTGTCTGACTCCATTGGATTCGGTTCAGCGCCGGACTTTTGCCGGCATCGGTTTCTTTCTATATCCCGAAAAGATATCCAAAACCGTCGGCATTCTACCTGTCCTCAGGTGGTTTGTCAAGATACCACTCCGCCTTCCGTTAAAGGGCATTCCTGTCAGCGTTTTTGGCCTGCGCCGTCTGCAGCCGTTTGCCCCGTATCGGATCGGGATAAAATCCTCCGATCCATTCGTCTTCATGAACGGAAGAGGCAGTTGCCATGAGATGCGTACGCCTGATTCTGTCCGGTTCGCATCCGCGCTGCATGGACCTCCCGGCAAAAGCCCGGGACTTTCCGCGTTGCAGCTGTTCAGCAGGCCGGGCCTGTCCACGACACTGCCCCTGATTTTCTTCCCATCTGACTGAAGAAAGGATAACTCACCATGATGAAACGATTTACACTGATTCTGGCCCTGATCCTGACCCTGACCTCGGCGCTTGCGCTGGCTGATACAACCATTGCCGTCAGCGGAACCGGCGAAACGCAGGTCAGCGCCGATACGGCCATCATTTCGCTGGGTGTCAACACCCAGAGCAAGGAAGTCCTGGAGGCACAGCAGACCGTCAACACAAACATCGCCGCCGTCCGGAAAGCACTCCTCGATAACGGGGTCAGCGAAGAAAACATCAACACCGACTACCTGAACATCTATGCCATTTATGACTATACGGACAACCGGGAGCAGGTCGTTGCCTATAACGCCAATTCCACCCTGGCTGTAAAAGTAACCGACATGGACAAGGTCGGTGCCCTGATCGACGCGGCCTTCGCCGCAGGTGCCAACACGCTGAACGGCATCACCTTCTCCGCCTCCGATACGGAAAGCGCACAGGCAGAAGCCCTTCGCCTGGCCGTCGCCGATGCCAAAGCGAAAGCGGAGGTCCTGGCCGAGGCAGCCGGACTCAAAATTGTCGGTATTGAACGCATTTCCGACAGTAACGTCTTCAGTTACAGCAACGACATCGGGAACTTTACGGCCAGGTCCATGGATACCGCCGGTTCCGGGAAAGAAGGAACCGTTGTACAGGCCGCCAAGATGATCGTCTCCGGCAGCGTCAATATCACATACAAGGTCGAATAGACCCGGTTTTCATCCGGCCGGCAAACGGTCGAAACCGGACAGGGTAAGGAAAATCCCCGCCACCTGGCGGGGATTTTTGGATGGATTACGGTCTGCGGCCGGGACCGGGACCTGTCAGCGGTTTGGTATGCCTGCGCGGCGCCGGTTCTCCCCGCACGGGGTCCATTCCGGGGCCGTGAACCGGAGGCCGGGGGACCGGCGGCTTAGTATCCGGTCCCGGACGGCCGGAAAACGCCCGTTCCGCTGCAGAGGGCGGTCGCCTGCCGCCCGGCGTGACAGGAGGCTTTGGCGGTGCACTGTGGACCGGCTGATGCTCCCGCGGTGGTCTGGGGGGGGCCGGCGGAGCAGGTGGTGTTCTCGGGCGGGGCGGCGCCTTGGGCGGTTCCGGCTGCAAGAACAGGCCAACCAGAGACTCCAGTGCAGACTGAGGCGGTGCCGCACGCCTGACCGGGGGCCTGAAGAGGAAATCAAACGGATTTCCGCTTGACCACGGCATGATTCTGTCTACCTGGTTAATCCTGGACAGGGTGCGAAGCACGGCAGCCGGCTCCGCCAGCAGCGTCCCTCTGGAACTGAAAACCGGCTTCACATCAAAGAATCCGGTGTTCACATAGGCATCTTTCCCATCCAGGATGGTCGTATCGATTCCATACTCTGCCATTACCTCAGAAATCGTCACCGCCTGGGAGCGGGTCAGATTCTGCGCCACAACGACCGGCATGGCATCAATCAGCGTCCCTGCATTGGCCAGGGTATAGCCCAGCAGATTCCGAAGAACCTCTTTGCACAGCGCTTTTGTACACTCTCCTTTGTCCACCAGAATCACCCGATACTCTGCATCCTTGGGAATGACCGGAGCAGGTACAACAGTTTCCGTCTTCCTCACCGAATCCAGCCGTGCACCGCAGGACGGGCAGAAATTCGCCGGATCAGTGATCTGAATACCGCAATTGGGGCAAAATGACATGCTGAAACCTCCCTTTCATGATTTTGCGGACAAAAGGTGCTTTGAGGTTCACCTTCGGTCCACATTTGTAAGACTTTCACCCAACAGACTAGATCACATAGTCGGTACCCCATAGGGGCTAGATTTATAAATTCGCTGACAGCCCATTCCTATCAAATCAAGGTTAAGCGGCCTAACGGTGGCTTCTATATCTATGAACGTAGCGAGCGATATGAGAACAGACGAATGCGTAAAATGGGAAAGGATGTTCTCCTTGGCAAAATTGTGCCTGACGACCCTGACGGAAAGATTATACCACCGCGTCCCAAGAAACAGACGTCAGGAAGTGCCGGCAATTCTTCGTCTACACTTGAGCCCGAATCTACTTCCGATCCTCGTATCACCGCAACCAGACCGCATGTTGGTTCAAAAGAAATCCTGGATGCAATTGCAGAGAAAAGCGGAATTGAAGAAGATATATACGCCCTCCTGGAGAAAGATGTCGGGACTGCACAGAAGCTGA
>JAFUBF010000342.1 GCA_017460325.1 Clostridia bacterium
AGATAGAAGACAAGCGTTACGAGGCAAATCTGCTTGCCCGAGGTATACCGGCGGAGAACATCCGGAAATACGGCTTTGCTTTCCAGGGAAAGGAATGCCTGATCCGAAAGCAGTGAGTACAGAACAGCAAAGAGACAAGGAAGGCAGCCCTGACCAACAGGGGCTGCCTTCTATATAAAGAGGCACATTACCTGCAACATATACCCGATACTCTCAGGCGGTGAGGGAATAAAAATGGACTGTTCCGCTTTACGCAGAACAGTCCTTCCGTTATTTCAGACAGTTCAGGGCCCGGTCCGGATAGTTGGTAATGATGATGTCAGCCCCCTCCTTAAGGACCCTGCGGATGTCTTCCTCGCTGTTGACCGTCCAGGTGTTTATGGCAATACCGGCTTTGTGTGCCATGGCGCATTCGCCCGGAACAGTGAGCACCTCGCTGAAATGCGGATGAATCGCCTCAACACCCAGCCAGTTGGCATAGGCCCACGGTTTTACCAGATTGGCCTCATACAGCAGGCCGCAGGGGAGCGAGGGATCGATGGCCTTGATCCGCTGGAGGCTGTAGTGGTTGAAAGAGGAAAAGATGACCCGGCTGATCATGTCTTCCTCTTTGGCCAGATCAATGGTCTTCTGCTCGAGGTTCGGGTAGTCGTAGACACTGTTCTTCATCTCGATGTTGATGAACAGGCCGGTGGGGCGAAGGAGGCGGAACACTTCCCGGAGCGTGGGAATCCGGGCATCCTTATATTCCGGGTGGGTTTTGTTGAAGGTAAACTTCTTCAGTTCATCCAGGGTCAGGTCGCGGATAAATCCGCTGCCGTCTGAGACGCGGTCGATGGTTTCGTCGTGGGCAACGACAAGTTGACCGTCCCGGGTGATGTGAACATCAAGTTCGACACCCTGAGCGCCCATTTTTGCTGCAAGTTCAAAAGCTTCGAGCGTGTTTTCGGGTGCATAACCGGAGGCACCGCGGTGGGCATAAATCTGCGTTTTCATGGAAAAAACCTCCTCGGAGAATCATGGAATCTGTTCCATGTACTTGTCGGGATTGTACTCTGAAACGGACCGGTTTTCAAGGGAACGGGACGGAGAGGTGAAAAATGAACAGCCGGCAAGAAGTCAATAACAGAATAAACGGGCAGCCCAGAGGGGTGAATAGACGACAGAATGCCGTAATAACGTAAAACTATAGAGAAAATCGGGAAGAGCCTCGTGGTGGAGAGAGGACGAACTCCGGCGAAACAGACTAAAAAATGCCAATTAAAAATGTTAGTGTTGCATAACTTCAGGGGCATATGCTAGAATACCGATCGTAGGATTATTAATTTGGGAGGTGAAAATCCATGGCATACCAGATTTCTGATGATTGCATTTCCTGTGGCGTATGCGCGAGCAACTGCCCCGTGGGTGCTATTTCCGAAGGCGACGGCAAGTTCGTTATTGATGCGAGCAACTGCATTGACTGCGGTGCTTGTGCTGAGAACTGCCCGGTTTCCGCACCGAGTCAGGCGTAATTTTTTCGTGAATGAAAGGCATCCGGTAAATCCGGATGCCTTTTAAATGTCGCAGGATTGACTTGACAAATAACCGGATAAAATTATACTTGACAGGGAAGAGCCGACCGGACGGGGGACTGTATCCCGGATGGCCTGAAACCGTGAGAAAGGGGGAACTGCGTTGGATAAGAAAAAGGGACTGTCCATGGGAACGATTCTCGTTCTTTCTCTGGCGGCAGGCACGATTATCCTGACGCTGATCTTCCTTTCTGCAATCTCAGGCAGCGATTTTCACTGGATGAGTGGTCGGGAAGCTGAACCGACGCCGACCCAGGTGACACCGCCTCCGGAATGGGACAATGCACCGACCGTTTCACCGGAGGAATCCCGGCGTGAGGCGACGGAGAGCGAACCGGTCAGGGCAAGGGATCCGGTCCGGATCACCCTGTCGTTTGCCGGCGACATCACGGTACCGAAACTGATGCAGGATACCATGATGATCAATGATCACGAGTATAATTTCATGCCGGCGTTTGAAGGGGTTACCGGTGTTTTCAGCGACGCGGACCTTTCCGTGGCGACCCTTGAAACGCTGATCACCGACCGGAACCCGTATGGCATGTATAATGCGCCCAGTGCCCTCCTTGAGACACTGCGGGAGGCGGGAATTCATCATCTGAATCTGGCCACGGAGCACATGCTGGATCTGGGCTTTGAGGGGCTTGACATTACCAAATCTGAGGTCAACCGTCTGGGACTGGAATACAGCGGGTATCTCGCCTCCCGGGATACGGACGGGATTACCAGCGTAAACGGAGTCCGAATCGCCGTGCTTTCCTATACGTACGGCCTGAGCGATGAGGGAAGAGTGCGGACGGGGAAATCCGAACCGGCCGATATCCCCATCTTTTCCGTTCAGAAGGTACTGGATGATATTCGGACCGCCCGGGCACAGGGGGCGGATCTGGTCATTGTTCTCCCGCACTGGGGGATGAAGAATGTGGCAACAGTGACAGATGGCATGCGGGAAACGGCGAGACAGATGGCGGAGTGCGGTGCGGACCTGATTATTGGGGCGCATTCCAACGTGGTTTCCGAGGCAAAGTTCATCGAGACCACACGGGCAGATGGCCGAACATATGAGACCCTGGTCTGTTATTCCCTGGGGGCGCTGCTGATGGATGCACGAAATGCGGAAAACGCGGCGGGAATCATTTTGAGTGTGGAACTGGAGTATGATCCGGAAACGAGACAGAGCCGGATCGTCAGGTGTCATCCCGTTCCGCTGTATATTTATCAGGACAGGATCAATGACCGGCGGACGTGGCGCATCCTGAATGTGGAGAATGCGGAGCAACTGGGGAATGTTTCGGAAACGGTACAGGCGGGGGCGGCCGAGGCATTGGAACGGGTACGCGCCGTGACAGAGGAAATTGAACGATGAGGAAACAGAAACGGATTCGCGATTACGGAATCATTGTCGGAACCGGGAAAACCGGAGAACGAAACAAAATTTCGGATGTTCCGGGGGTGACGGTAGGCCACTGCACCATCCGTACGGAGGGACATCGAACGGGGGTTACCGTCATTCATCCCTGTGAGGACAACATGTTCCGCTCCAAACTGGTGGCGGCCTCCTATGTCATGAACGGATTTGGAAAGACCGTCGGTCTGGTTCAGGTGGATGAACTTGGAACACTCGAAACTCCGATTGCCCTGACCAATACGCTGAACGTGGGACGGGTGTCAGATGCCCTGATCGAGTATATGCGTCAGTGGTGCGAACGGGAAAACGTACCGCTCAGAAGCATTAACCCGGTGGTGGGGGAATGCAATGACGCGGGAATGAACCGGATCGGGGAACGGGTCATCGGGCTTGAACAGGTGATGCAGGCCATCCACGAAAGGACACCTGACTTTGAAGAGGGAAATGTGGGTGCCGGAACCGGTACGATCTGCCATGGCCTGAAAGGCGGCATTGGCTCCGCTTCCCGGGTGATGGAGATCGGTGGACAGCGTTATACCATTGGGGTTCTGGTCCAGAGCAATCACGGATGCCTGGAGCGCTTGCAGATCGGGCCGAGGATGATCGGACAGGAGATTCTGGCTGCACGCGGAAGGGCAGAAAAGGAAAGCGACCAGGGGTCTGTTATGATGATTGTGGCGACAGATCTTCCGGTTACGGACCGGCAGCTGAGGCGGATCATCCGGCGGTGCGCCGCCGGACTGGCTCACCTGGGCTCATATTTCGGCCACGGAAGCGGCGATGTCATGATAGGATTTTCCACGGCAAACCGCGTGCCCTCTCCGCTCATTCCCTGTCTGCTTTCCTGTCAGATGGTCAGTGAGAGCGCACTGGAACGCGCGTTTGAATGGACGGCGGAGGCGACGGAGGAAGCGGTACTGAATTCGCTGGTCTGCGCGGAGGAGGATGTCAGGCTGAACGGAGAGCATGTCTTCTCCCTCAGCACTTATCTTGGGAATGAGCAGGACGGAGGAAAAGCATGATTTACAGCGGGACGTATGCACAGGAAATGACGGGCAGGGTGGAACCTGCACTCCGTGAAATTCTGAAGCAGGAACAGGTAAACGTCCGGGGCGGGCAGCTTTCGGTCAGCTGCTATATCCCCAGGGATGCGGAATCCGTGATGCTGCTTCTGCACGGAACATCCGAATCGGCGGAAAAGTATCACGAAATGATCTGGATGTTCAATCAGATGGGCATCGGCATTGTGGCACCGGACATGCGTGGGCATGGAAAGTCGCTTCGGATGACCGGGGATCCGTGCCTGGTGTATGTGGACCGGTTTGAGGATTATGTGGATGATGCCGAGACGGTGCTGGGCCTGGTCCAAAGAGTGGCCGGGGACCGCCCGCTGCAGCTTTTCGGGCATTCCCTTGGGGGCGCCGTGGCGGCGGCACTGATGATCCGTCTGCCGGACACTTTTACCCATGTCATTCTGTCCTCGCCCATGGTGGACCCCTCCACGGGAGGGCTTCCCCGCTGGGCAGGGAAAGGGATCTGTACCCTCAACTGTCTCCTGGGACGGGGGAAAAAGATGGCCTTTGTGTCCGGTCCATATAATGCGGAGACAGATGTCTTTGAAAACTCCTGTGATACCGGCAGGGAGCGGTTTGAATATTACAAGGGGAAACGGGTGGCAGACCGGGATTACCAGACCTCCCCGCTGACGTACCGCTGGATCAGGGAGTCGTTCGGTGTCCGGGATAAGCTGCTGAAAGCGTGGCCCGCAGAACAGGTGAAGTCGAACGTACTGCTCTGTCAGGCCGGCCGGGATACCCTGGTCTCGTTGCCGGAACAGGAAAAGTTTATCCGCCGGATTAAAAACGGACGACTGGTCTGTTTTGAAAGCGCAAAACACGAGATCTATTTTTCGGACGATGAAACGGTGGAACGCTACCTGAAGGAAATCGAGAATTTTATCCGGCAGGAGGCGCCCAATTCCTGAACAGTTGCCGGGCAAATTCGTCAAATTTTGAGGGGGAAAATCGGAATTTTCCCTTGCAATTCTCCGGCCAGATGCATATAATACAAACAAACAGTCTGTTTTACGTGAACAGACGGTCTGTAATCTAGCAGATTGCCGAGGGTTGAGACGATGAAAAAAGCAAGAGTCATCAGAAAAAAAGAAGCCCATCCGTTCCGGTATGTGGCGATCGTTCTGGTCATTCTTGTTCTTTTTTTGGGAACGCAGATTTCCAGCCTGGCAGATAAGGCGGAGCGTGTGAAAAAGGATGTCCTTGAGGAGGGCGAAGCCTATTTCAATGCACAGTCCCGAAACAATCGGCTGAAGACGGAGGTCGACGAAATCAACACCGATGCGTTTGTCGAACGGACGGCAAGACGGGACTTTGGATACTGCTGGTACGGTGAGACCATTTATACGGTTGTCAATCTGAATGAGGTAGAGGAAAGCCTTAATCCGACGGAGCTTCAGGTGTACCATGAGGAAGCGGCTCCGGAAACGGTCGAGACGACGGACGGGACGGAGGAGCTTTCCGCGCCCGGATCGGAATCCTGATGGGCGTTTCCGGATGATTTTCCCGGTGTGATACCTGTACGGCCTGATGGTTCCCCCGGTTTCGGGTGCAATACTGCATGATAGAACAGGGAGGTCTGTGTATGCTCTCATGTATCGCTAATGGTTCCAATGCCATTCGTCTGCTTGAGGCGGAGTGGGAAAACGGAGAACTGAAAGTATGCAAGAGAGAACGCCGGGGGACCCGACTGTTTGCCGGGCTGGTGGATGGCAAACTGGAACAGGAAAGCATGGACCGCTCGGTGGACGCTGTGCGGGAGCTTTATGAGATCGCTGCCGGAGATCAGTCCGACGGCGTTTTTGTCATTGCAACCAGTGCCGTGCGTGATGCGAAAAACGGACAGATATTTACGGATGCCTGCCGGAAAGTGA
>JAFUBF010000343.1 GCA_017460325.1 Clostridia bacterium
GATAAACTTCCAGAGGTATCCGTTTTTTTCGTGATCCGCCAGCTGATCATACTTGCTGAAAAACAGAAAGGAACTGATCATGAAATAAACCGGGATGGCCAGCCTGACCCACGGATGCATAGCATGAACGTGGGATTCTCCAAGGGGATTCGTGTGGACAAACAACACCACACAAGAGACGAGGAACTTGAATAAATCGAACGAATCGTAGCTTTTTACCCGCGAGACAGTACTGTTATTCATCATCGTTAGCAAGGAGACCCCGTCCTCATTAGGGCGGGGAGGAATTGCGTTTAACCGTTTTCTCCGTCTCCCCGCATTCTCCTCTCGGTTAAATAATGGTCTGCTTTTTCCAGCAGTTTGAGCTTCTTGTATGATACAGAATCCGTAACCTTTTTCCCACCCAGTTCAGCCCTTGGGCTAAGTGGTGGGTAATTGACCGTAAATCAACCTGTCGGTTCTGTCGGCAGGTTCCCTGCCTGTGCAGGACCTTATCCCTCTGCCTTTTTTCTTCCCCTGCGGAGCATGAATTTTCTCGCCAGAGCGATGCCGATTTTATAGGGCAGCGGTCTGAGTGCCCGGTCTGCCTCTTTCAGCTTTTCCCGGATCGGGATGGACTGCGGGCAATGTGCCTCGCATTTCCCGCACCCGATGCAGCGGGTGGCAAAGGCCGGCTTTTCCGTCAGGCCCACGGTCTGTGCGAACTCAAGCCGTCCCTCCTGCTTTCCTTCAGTGTACATCAGGTTATAGGATCTGAATATTCCGGGAATATCCACTCCCTGCGGGCAGGGCATGCAGTACCTGCAGCCTGTACATCCGACCTTCTCCCCGGCACGTATGGCTTTTACCACTTTCTCAATCGTTTTGAAATCCTCCGGCTGCAGTTCCCCCTGTCGGGCCAAATCTGCCGTGTAGACATTTTCAGCAACCATCTCAAGGGAGTTCATGCCTGAGAGCACGACCGTTACCCCGCTCTGATTGTACAGCCAGCGAAAAGCCCATTCCGCCGGTGTCCAGTTCCTTCCGCTTTCCCTGAACGCCTGCTTTGCCTCTTCCGGCAGCATGTTAACCAGTTTTCCGCCTCTCAGCGGCTCCATAATCATCACCGGAATATGCCGGGCTTCAGCCGCTTTCAGCCCTTTCGCGCCGGCCTGGCTGGTCTCATCCAGGTAATTGTACTGAATCTGGCAGAAATTCCAGTCATAATCCTCCAGAATCCGCAGGAAATTCTCGGAATTTCCGTGATAGGAAAACCCGATATTCCGGATCTGTCCGGCTGCCTTCTTTTCCTCAATCCACTCAAGGATCCCGACGCTTTTGAGCCGTTCCCACTGCAGGGAATCCGTCATATGGTGCATGAGGTAGTAATCCACATACTCCGTCCGGAGGCGCTTTCGTTCCTCATCAAAAATCCGGTCAATGCCTGCGCGGTTCCCGACCATGAAGTGTGGAAGCTTTGTGGCCACGTTCACCTTTTCCCGGATGTGATTTCTCTCAAGTACTGTTCCCAACAGTTCCTCGCTGCCCGGATAGATGTACGCCGTGTCATAATAGTTGACGCCGGAATGATAGGCTGCCAGTATCTCCTTTTCCGCCTTCTCAAGGTCAAGCCCGTTCCCCTTCTTTGTAAAGCGCATGCAACCAAAGCCAAGAACGGAGAGCGGATTCCCGCTCTGATCGTTTCTGTACTGCATCTTATCCCCCTGTCAGGTCTGTCCGTTCATCCCGTTCCGGAAATGCCGTGAATATCCGGCAACCTTTCCCCGGAACAGCGCTGCTGCCCTTTCCGTCCCCCTCTGTACCGGAAATTGCAGGAGCTCTGTCTCTGATTTTACCGCAGGCCTCCTTCTTTTTCAACGTATTCTAGCTCTTTTTCTCCGTCATCCGTCCCCTGTCCTCGTCCAGATTGTCCGCAGAAGTTTTAATAAGTTGTTACTATTCACAGACGCAAACTCCTGTAACCTAAACTTTGGCAAAAAATATCTGGCCGGTTTCAATTTTTTCAAGGTTCGCATTGTGAAAAACTATTGGACCAATCCCAGTACCGGCGCAATCGAACTGAATATCTATTTTACGAATCTGGCTCCCGAAGAGTTCAGTACGAAGGAGATTATAAAGCTGTATGAAAAACGCTGGGAAATAGAAGTTGCCTGCAAAACTCTCAAGGTTGTGCTCGAATGGGAACGGCATGTATCTCTTGATCCAGACATTGCGATCAATGTGCTCTATGGCAAAGTCATGTACTATAATTTCTGTGCAATCTTTCGCGAGCAGCTTGAACTGTTAATTCCAAAAGATGACCGGCGAATTTCTGATAAGTCAGGCAAAGAGAAAAAGGAGCACAAGCATCCTCATCATATATGTGCCAAGGCGCTAATTGAACAACTATATGC
>JAFUBF010000344.1 GCA_017460325.1 Clostridia bacterium
ATCTGCGTCAATTCCTTCGTCGGAATTGAAAACCCCGTCGTTCTGCACGAGGCGCTGTATGAACGCTATCGGAAAACCCATTCACCCAAACATCTGACCATGGTCTCAAGCGCCGGTTTCGGAGTATGGGATGAGGAGCGGAACGCGGAGGGATATATCCGCGAGGGCGCAGTGGACCGCCTGATCTGCGGTCACTTCGGTGCCATGCCCTCCACCAAGAAAATCATTCTTGAAAACCGGTTTGAGGCGTACAATCTGCCCCTCGGGTGCATTTCGCATGCCATCCGTGCTCAGGCAGGCGGCATCCCCGGCGCCCTTTCCAAGGTCGGGCTCAACCTGTTTGTGGATCCTCGCCAGGAGGGGCCCGGGATCAACCAGATCTCCACAGACTCCTCCTTCGTCCGGGTAGTTGAGGTGGACGGGCACGAGTATCTGTACTACAAGCTGCCGAAAATCACCGTCGCCCTGATCAAGGGAACGGCCGCAGACCGTCGGGGAAACATCTCCTTTGATGACATGTACATGTCCGGCGATGCGCTTTCCATTGCGCAGGCTGCCAAGTCCCACAACGGCATCGTCATTGTTCAGGTCGACCGGCTCGTGGACATGCCCTCCCGTCCGAGAAACGCCATTATTC
The DNA here is from genome assembly GCA_017460325.1 of Clostridia bacterium. Classification (GTDB taxonomy): domain Bacteria; phylum Bacillota; class Clostridia; order Christensenellales; family Aristaeellaceae; genus Ventricola. The sequence goes on from JAFUBF010000344.1 coordinate 638, forward strand.
CCGGCTGTCTGGTGGATGCCATTGTCGTGTCCGAGCCGGAGGAACAGGAGGATGCCCTCCAGGCCCTGACCGGCAGCTTTGAGATCCCGTATGAGGACTGGGATGTCTGGACGGAAAAACTGGAAAACCTGACCTCTGCCCACCGGCATGACAGCCTGGCCGCCATGATCATCGGCGAGCGGGCCTCCCGGGAACTGCACAAAGAGGATATCGGCAACATCGGCATCGGCATTCCGGAAACCATTTCCGGTTTCGCCCGGAAAACCGGAAGGCTGGACCTTATCACCCTGACCGTCGAATCCGGCAGTATCGGCGGCTTCCCGGCCTCCGGAAAGTATTTCGGCGCCATGATCGGCGCCGCCTCCGTCTATGATATGGCCAACCAGTTCGACCTTTACAACAACGGCGGCCTTGACATCTGCTTCATGGGCGCCCTCGAGGTCGACCGGTTCGGAAACGTCAATGCACACCGCGGTCCCGGCGCCTATGCCGGTATCGGCGGATTCGCCAATATTACCTCCCGGACGCCCACCGTAGTGTTCTGCATGACCTTTAACACCAGGGGTCTGAACGTGGAAAAGCATGACGGGCAGATCACCGTTCTTGAAAACGGCTCCATTCCCAAGTTTGTCGAAAAGGTCCGCAGCATCTCCTTCTCCGCAAAGAATGCCGTGGAACTGGGACAGAAAGTCCTCTATATCACCGAACGCTGCGTATTCATTCTCACCCCGCGGGGCCTCAAGCTCCTTGAGGTGTATCCGGGAATTGACCCGCAGCGGGATATCCTGGACCTGCTCCCCTTCCCCGTGGAGGTCTGATGTTCTCAGCCCCGGCCAAGGCCGGGGCTTTTGCTGTCTCTGCCGGTCACCAGCAGCGCGACCGTGATACCCGCTGCCATTCCCGTGATCTTGGCCGCCAGCAGCGGGGAAACCATCTCCGGTTCCACCGCCAGGGTAAACCCGATGTGCGCGGCGAAGGCCGAGGCACCGGAAACCAGTGCCGCCCCGTTTACCACGCGGCTTCGGCTGTCCATGTCCCTGAACATCCCCAGGGCCGGCGTAACGCTGACAATGCCCACCAGGAGAGCCGTCGTCCCCTCCGCATTCATCCCGGTCCTGTGGCCAAGGGCCCGGATGGGAC
>JAFUBF010000345.1 GCA_017460325.1 Clostridia bacterium
GGCTGCGCTGTCTGCGTTGGAGCAGTTTCCGTCTCACTCTCCGGCTTCTGCGTGGCTTCCGGTTCTGCGGTCAGCTGCGCCGTCTGAGCCGGTGCATCATTTGCCTCGCGTCCCTTGTCCGGCTTCTCCGCGGCGACCGGTTTCATCACATTCTGCTCATGAGCAGTGCCCTGCGGACGCTCTTCGGCTTCCGCCGCTGCTCTTACGGAGCTTGTACCGGACGCTGCAGTGACCGGGCTCCCGGAAGTGCCTGTCCCCTCAACCGGCCGCACTCCCTTCATCTCTGTCGGTGTCTTTACCGGGTTTCCCTCCGGTTTCACTGTGCCGCCAGAAGTGTTGGCGTTCCCGGAGGTTCCAGGTGCAGGGGACACCGGCGCATTCTGCTGATCCTTTCCGCTGTTATCCGGCTGCCCGGATGGTTTCTCTTCCCCTGCCGGATTCCGTCCGGCCTCGCCCGTTTCGGAAGCCGATCCCGTCGCCTCTGACGTCTGGTCTTTTGTCTCCGTCTGTGATCCTGCCTTGAGCTTTCCTCCTTTGGAAAGCTCAGGGAACATGATCATCCCATCTTCGAATGCAAAGACATCCCCGAACATCCACATGAGATAATTCAACGGTTTACGCTTGGATCCCTGCTGATCTACATGATAATCCTGCAGATTGTTAAGCGCGTGGAAAATGTTGGTAATCGCCATCTTCCCGCCGTTCATCTCCAGTTGTTTCGTGATGAAGTTGCGAATCGAAGATGTACGATCCGAATGCGTCATGGCTGCCCGCGGACGTGCCGGTTTGAGCTGAGTTGCCGCAGCACTGCCGGCCGCCTTTACAGGTTCGGGCAGTTCAATCACCGGGGTTCCCTGTTTTTTCGCAGTAACGGCTTTCTGTTCCTGTTCTGAAACCGGTTTTGAAACCTTATCCGGTGTTCTGACGACGACTGGCTGCGAAACCGGCGGAACGACTGCCGCACTTTTCTCCGGAATCCGTACCTTTTCCACCGGTGCTGCAACCGGTTCTGCCGGCTTTACTACCTGCGCTGCAGGTCGTGCCTGCTGCTGCGGAGTGGAGAGCACGATGAAAGAGGAACAGGCCGTGCGCCACAGAGGATTCACCTTATCCGTTCCCATTCCGATGACCTCAATCCCGGCTGAGCGCAGGCGGACGGAAAGGGTGGAAAAGTCCGAATCCGAGGATACGATAATCACCGTATCCACCTCTCCTTCAATCAGAAGATCCATGGCCCCGATGACCAGAGAGATATCGGATGTGTTCTTAAATTTGCTGGCTTTAATCGTCAGATTTGGATGAATGGCGTATTTCAAAACGGGTTCGACCCACAGACCAAGAGCCGTGGCAACACCGTATATTTCTTTAGCCTTGACATCACCAAGCGAACTGGCATAGGAAAAGATTCTGTCACCAAATGAAGCGTGTACGTTTTCTGCGTCTATCAGGACTGCTACTGTTCGCATGTCCAGACAACATCTCCTTTCTGAATCAAAAAATGTTTGCGCTGCTGCCCGCGTATCCGGCATCGCCATCCGCTGCTTATCAGCAGATAAACAGGCCCTTCCCGGGCAATGCCCGCCTGCCCTTTGCATCGGGTCAGTCTCCGTATGCCGTTCAGGCAAATCTCCCGGAAGCGGGCGGCTTCCCTTCTCCGGTACTCCCGGAAAAGCCAATCCGGATCCGTCCCTCACTGCAGATCATGAACCGGGCTTTCGGTCCCACCCGTTTTCAAAGCATCCAAAGGCCACCAAAAGCGTGAGAAACCGCCGGCATCCTGCGCCTCTCAGAGTATAACACGCTTTCGAAAATCTTGAAAGAGCAATTCTCAAAACCACACCCTGTTTGATGCCTCATCCGAGCGATCTATGGCCTCTTCTCCGCCTTCTGCGATGAACAGCAGTGGGAACTTCGCACCGACGTTTCGTCATGCATATCCGGATTGGGTCCCCGAACCAGTCCGTTTTCCCTTTTCAAACGGCAACAGCCCGGAGATTGAAATCCCCGGGCAATCTGTCTTACAGCGCA
>JAFUBF010000346.1 GCA_017460325.1 Clostridia bacterium
CCTTCAGCGCCACTGCTTTTTGATACTCACGATCATTTATGCAGGCCTGACACAACTCGATCTGCCGTTTTGCATCACTGAATTCTTCCAGCTTTCTGAATGCTTCTATAGCTTCTTCATACTTTCCAGCCTGCTGTAAGGCAAATGCCGCCTGATAATCTTTCTGATTGATCTTTTGACGACATTCTTCTATTTTTTCAAATGAATCTCTGTAACCCTTTAGAGTAACGAAAATTCCTATAGCTTCTTCATAGTCAGCAGCATCAAAACGGTCCATGGCTGATTTATAGTCTTCAATGAGCTTCCTGTCAGCAAAATATATCAGTTTTCCGGCATTATCAATAATTTGCCAACCGCTCTCAGAATGGAACACATCTGCCCAACCCCCTGAGAATGGCTTCACTTCGTTATACACTGGCTCAATAACAAATTCATTGTCACGATTTATAAATCCCCAAAGCGAACCATTTTTTACACCAGCAAGATTTTCCGAAAAAGAAAGTGCATCCGTATACTGTGGACGAATTACAACATCGCCATTTTTATCGATAAACCCATATTTACCATCTTCAACTACTACAGCAAGCCCTTCCGAGAAAGCCTTAATCTCATTCCAACAAACTTTTCCGACCAATTTTCCCTCTAAATCAATAAAACCGTAAAGCCCTGCATCATTTTGAACTTTAATCTTTCCTTCATTAAACTCTGGAATCGTGATCCAATCACGATCAGAGCCATAGCCCAAAGCAAGAGTATATGATCCACCAAGAGTACGCCACTCTGGAGAAGTAATTTCCTTTCCAGTATTATCGTACAGACCATAATAATAGTTTCTCTCAGATTCTCTTGATACTGTACATATTCCGTCCTCATTGAATTCGCTGACCATATGCCATTTACACGGTATCACAATATCACCATCAGTATTGATATAACCGTATTTTTTATTCTTAACAACTGGAGCTAATCCAAATTTATTGAAATCCCCAATTTCGTCCCAAAATGGCGATGTTGTTGAATTCGTATTGACATTGATCAGTCCCCATTTGTCATGAAACTCAAAAACAGCAATGCCTTTTTTTCTGTCTGATAATGGCGCAAATTGAGAGACACCAAGAACATAAGCTTTGTCGGCACTGTCCTCGTAATCCGCGAGGTCAGTGAATAGCGAATAGGCTCGAGAAAAATCTCCTTCCATTGCATACTGCATCGCCTGAGCATAATTCCCTTTATTTTTTACAACGGCTGCCCTTTGCGCACTGTCTTTGTAATCTCCTAAGGCAGCGAAACCGGAATAAGCTTTTGCAAAATCACCATTCAGCTCTGCTTCATCGGCGATATAATAATCACGGGCATGAATCTTCTCTTGTACAGATGCTGCACGCTCAGCACTGTCACTATACCTTCCAAGAGCTAGAAAACCAGATAAAGCCAATTCAAGCTTTCCAGCTTTCTCGTCTCTATCGGCCTTCCGATAGTCTCTTGCATTTATCAAAGCTGGATATCCTGCTATGCGCTCTGCAACATCTCGATAAAGTGTAATGCTACTCATGACTTCGCTTGCCTGTTCGTAGTCTTCACTTGCCTCCCAGCTAAGACCAGCATAGTAAATTGCTAAAAGACTGCTATCGAGAAAATCATTCAGACTGTTCAAATTTTCTACGGCAACTGAATACACTCCCTTTTTCCCTGCAACAATAGCATTACAATACATCGCATATCGCGGTGAATCATTGTAGCTGCCGAGTGCAATAAACGCTTGTCCTGCTTCATCGTACTTATTCTCTTTTAGCAATTCCATGGCTTTTTCATATTGATCTGCAACGTTCCATCCCAGTGTCACAGCTGGTGAACAACATAACAAAAGGAATAAAATCAACAAAAAACATAATGGTTTACGCATAATACGTCCCTCCTGCAGTGTTATATAAGCAGAACAAGAAATACTTTCTGGTATATTAGGTTATTGACCGTCCCATACTGCCGCCTTATCTCTGTTTTTAATCAGTTCAATGATGCTTCCCAAATAATAACCACTTTACATTGTCAAGCCTGTCCCAGACTGCTTTGTATCATTATATCGGTTTTACGATAATAAAACAATTGAAAATTACGCAAATCAGACAAACCATAGAGAGCAAGAAGCCGCTATGATCTGACAATTCCTCTAACCTGGTTTCCGGATGCCGCCACAGGGAAACAGACCTCTAAACAGTCCCCAGTGAAGAACCGCACACAACAAAAGGGACACCAATGCTGAATCTTCTGGGTTTGAAATTTACCGGATCTCGACTTGCTCACGATCGGTCTTGTTCTGGACATCTGGACGGAGAAATGGCACGAACTACGCCTATACAGCCCAACAGTCCGATCTTGATGCGTTTTAATAAAAACTACTTCCAATTGCATAAAATATGAAATTAGATGTTGACTATTAGGCGAAATCGAGTATACTGTCCCATGAGGAGGTTGATCGAAAAATGCTGATTCAGTTCAACTTTAGGAATTTCAGATCGTTCCGCGATGAAGTGTCCCTGGACATGACTGCCACAAAGATTGCAGAACATCCCTCCCATGTGGTTGAGTGCGGAGGTGATAAGCTGCTGTCTGTGGCAGCCATCTATGGGGCAAATGCAAGCGGAAAGTCAAATGTCTATGAGGCATTTTCCTTTATGAAGGATTATGTTCTGAATTCCTTTTCGTTTGGCGGTACCGGGAGCAGGAGGACCGGAGGGAAACTACAGGTTTCTCCATTTCTTTTTGACAGGATAAGCCGGGAGGAGCCTTCGGAATTTGAGGTGTTTTACACCAGTGATGAGGGCGGAAAAGAAAAGACATATCAGTACGGTTTTATAATCAGGGGCTCTGAAATCCAGGAAGAGTGGCTTTACACGAAAGCTAAAACAGCAAGGAACACGTATCGGACTGTTTTTTGCAGAAAAAACGGAGAAGATCTGAAAACAGACGGCCTTTCTAAGAAGGTGGTGGATAATCTGAAAGCTGCGCTGATGCCTGAAACGCTGATTGTTTCACTGGGGGCAAAGCTGAATATCGCTAAGCTCTCAGCTGTCTTTGACTGGTTTTCCAGGAATGAAACGCTCCACCTGGCATCTCTGGGGGAGGAGTTTTCCAGAGCGACCGATCTTCCAGAAGGCTTCGTAGAAGACATCTCTGTTCAGGAAAAAGTATTACGGTACATTTCATCGTTTGATGAATCCATTGTGGGGTTTGAGGTCGAAGAGATCAGGAGGAGCGATGAGGACGTACTGGGCAAAGCCTATGTAATCCACACCATACATGCTCTGGAGAATGGAGGAAAGCAGAGCATCCTGCTTGCCAATGAATCACACGGTACAAGAAAGATGCTGGCGCTTTACGGGCCTATGCATTCCGTAATGGAGCATGGAAGCGTGCTGTTCATAGATGAGCTTAATGACGGGCTTCACCCTCTGCTGGTCAGGAACATCATGCTTACGTTCCTTGATCCGGGTACAAACATCAACCATGCGCAGCTGATTCTTACCACACACGATGTATGGCAGTTTTCCAATGAGCTACTCAGGAGAGATGAACTGTGGGTAACTGATAAAAATGGAAACGGTGTGTCCACACTCTACTCTGTTTCGGATTTCAAGAGTGAGGAAGGGAAAAAGGCACGCAGGAACGAAGCCCTTGCAAAGAATTACCTTGTTGGCCATTACGGAGGAATACCGGCACTCAAGCCTCTGTTTAACGCGGAAAGGAGCGGGAACGATGGCAGTGAGGAGTAAAGATGGGAGCAGGGCAGGAAAGAGAAGGGACCGGAATTCACGGCTTGCAACCCGAGAACCTATTCTTGGGTATTACCTCATCGTAACCGATACGGATGAGACGGAGAAGAATTACTTTGAGGGACTGAAGAAAAGCATACCTGATAAGTATCGGAACCGCATCGTCATCAGAGTCGAGAAAGCGAAAACGACGTACTCACTGGTCGAAAGAACCAATGAGCTTTGCAGTGCATCCGCACAGCAGAGAATTCCGTGGATAGTGTTCGATAGGGATCAGGTAAAGGATTTTGACGGAATCATCCGGGAAGCGGAGAAAAATGAGATCAACGTGGGATGGTCAAATCCGTGCTTTGAAATCTGGCTTTACGCATACTTCGGGGAAATGCCAGGAATTCCGGATTCAGTAACATGCTGCAGAAGGTTTTCAGATGTGTTTGAGAAACGGACTGGTCATCCGTACGGGAAGAACGATGAGGAAATCTACAAGAGGCTGACAGCTGCAGGCGATTTTGAAACGGCCTGGCAATTGGCGGAAAGATACACCAGTACTGCTGAAAAGGAAGGGAAAAGACCATCGGAATCCATTCCGGCCTGTACGGTACACAGGCTGGTGAAGGAGATCAAGGACAAAACAGACAATTGAGAATAATCATTGGGATGAATAACCCTGTCAGTAAATCTGGCGGGGTTTTTTGATGCCTATTTTTTTGAGGAAGGAGGCGCAGATATGGCCGAACGAATCGCCGGTATAACCGTTGAAATAAACGGTTCAACCACGGGTTTGCCTGTTTCCCAGATCCCACCGCAAAGAAAAAGTCATTTAACAGCTATGCCACAAAGGCCCAAAAACGAAAATATGGGCCACCTATACTTACTGTTTCAGTATGGGTGGCCCATTCATTATTATTCACAGGTATCCTGTCACTCTGTCTCTCACAGCAGTCAATACCCGATCTTTTGGACATTCCTGTTCATTTCCGGGCATGCACCGAAACGATAGGGTCTTCCACCTCCGCAATTCCAAGAGATATCCGCCTTCCATGTCCATTTGCACCGCAGACCGCTCCAGTCCGCCCATTAAATCCATCTCGGATGCAGGTGTACTGTAACCTCCAACTGCGCATCCGCATCCGTCAAAAGCGTCACATGGAGATCCTCCATCGGCATGACAGGATAGTCCCCCGAACTGACATATAATCCGGCAGGTCTCCCGTTCAGGAATACAATCCGCTCAGATGCCAGGATCTGCAGAACGTCACCGCTACCGAGTGCGAAATTTCTCCCTCCCAGGATGAAAGGATCCTCATTCCCTCCTGTCTCCAGGGAGATCCGTCCCACGGTGCCGCTTACGCCCCGGATCGTCAAATCCACCGGCACCGGATACCCTGTTCCATTTGGAAATAGCCCGGAAAGATCCATCGTGTACGCTTCATTCCCCCTCACGGAAACCTGTACTGTCGTAGACACTTCCTGCCCAATACCCACCGGCTGCAGGATCATCTGAATCCGGAGACGTCCGTTATTCCATTCCTGCCGGTCAAATTCCGCCGAGGCAAACTCTGCCTGCCAGGTCACCTCCGGCTCCGCGTCCCAGATGAGATCGGCCCGTCCGCTCATCACCAGCCAGGTGGACAATTGTCGAAGGCGCTGAATCATATCCTCCTGAGAAAGAAGAAAGTCTGTCTCCTCCGGTCCCCGCAGCAGATACAGACTGCCGGTCAGCGTCTTTTCCTGCGGCTCAGGCATTTCCTCATACCGAATGGTCCCCGGCAGTCCCGGAATGGACAGCTTGTACGGCGTCACGGTCGGGACCGGGTTCATCTTCTCCAGAAGGAACAGGCAGCCCAGATCCCGGGTCACGTGTTTCCCGGCAAAGGTGAACCCGTCCGTTTCCGGTTCACTGTTATCGGCATTCCGGCAGGTAAACGTCACGCTCACCGAAGCCGAATGCCCCTTGTAATCCGGAGCTGAGATTCCGGTGCAGCTGGCCAGACCGACTTTGCCGGGTGCCGTTTCCAGTTCCGCCGTTCCGGAATCCAGCAGCCACCGGCGAAGACGCTCCAGGGTAATTTGCACCTCCGTCCGGGATCTGCCCAGAGCCAGCATATCGCAGACAATGGTATGGACTTTCGCTGTTCTCAGGGAAGCCAGCACATGCCCGTTTTTTGCAACGCTCTGCACGTCCATGCTCCGGTCCGGCCTGTCGCTGACGCGCAGCACCCGAATCCGCCCCAGCTGCTCAGGATAAATCCGATTAAATCGGAACATCCTTGCTTTCCCCCTTTCGTACTCCATCCACCGTCCGGTACCCGGACAAAACTCAGGTAAGAACCCCTGCCGCACTCCTGCCCCGAACGGTCAGGCGCGTCCTTGCGGATATGGTCCGGCTGACAGGTTCAGCGACCCGTTCACCAACCCTTGTTCCATCCAGATACAGATCCCCGCCCAGAGCGCCGGACTGGATCAGCCGGTCCGCCAGGATCTCCGCTATTTCCGCCGCAGATACCCGGTCCAGCTGCAGCCCGTCCTGAGCTTCCATCGTCCGGGATTCCATCCGGATCGGAACCGCGTTTCCCGTCATATCCGGAATCGTCGCCGTATCCGCCATCATCCGGACAGCCTTCTGCACCGACTCCCCGGCAGAGCGGACCATTTCCCCTCCGGACAGGCCCAGAGCAACGCCCTCATCCATGTACTGGCCTATCTCCATCGTCACTTTGGACGGTGAGTTGATTTTGAGTGTCTGCTTCATGGCGGACACCGCAGAACTGGCAGCCGCACTGGCGGCCAAGGCCACACTGCTGGCCATGGACTGGATGCCGGACTTCATGCCGCTCATGAAGTTCCGACCAATCTCGCTGCCTATACCGGAGCCCAGGCTGGACCGGGCCGCGCTGGCGATTCGTGAAGAAATGGAAGAAGCCAATGACGCAGCTGCGCTTCCTCCGCTCTCAAGCGCTGCCTGCAGGCTCTGCATGGCCTGCTGCATCAAGCCTGGCAGCGTCTGCTGCAACGGGGAGAACGTGGAACAGAGCATATTGACCAGGTTCTGCATGGCACTCCGGATCTGCTCCGCGCCGCTATCAAAGGCCTGGCGCATATTCTGCATCATCCGGTCCGTGTCCTGACGAAGTATTTCCGCCAGAGGCACATACAGATTGTGAAGGGCCTGCACAGCCTCGGTCATATCCGTCTTTATCTTTTCCAGCCCCTGGTGGAACAATTCCGCCAGCTGTTCCATCTGGGTACTGGTCTGGGAAATGAGCGTTTCCCCACCGGACTGCGCCAGGCCGGTCAGTGCCGTGATCAGCCCGGACAGGTTCTCACTCAGCGTCGTGCCACCCTCAGTCAGCGCACTGTCCACTCCGGTCATTTCCTTCCGCAGGATGACCACCAGCTGACCAATGATCTGCTCAAATCCCTTCACCATGTCCCGGACAATGCCCGCCGTATCGAGAGTGGGCGCCGTCTCCGTTTCCGTCCCGCCGGAGGTGACTGCAACGGTCGGCTGAACCACCGCCATGGTTTCGCTCAGGGTCTGGATCTTCGCAGCGATCTCCGCCGCGCCTCGGTCCAGTTCCTCCAGCACCGCGTCCATGGCCGTCTTCATTCCCTGCCGGAGCCTGTCCGCCACCGGTGTAAACCCGGTGCCAATGGCATCGGTCAGGGCCTGCATGGCCGCTTCCACGTCCCCGATCCTGGCCGTGATCTCCGGGGCAATGGCCCCGCCGATCTGTCCACCGGCCGATTTGGCATTGGCCTCCGCCTCGGAAAACCTTGCCGGATCCGTGGCCATGGCCGCCTCATTGCTGAGCTGTTCCCGGCCGCTGGCCACCGCCTGCGCCGCGGATTCCATCACCTGACGCCCCAAATTCTCGCCACCTGCCGCCGCTGCCTCACCGGCCGCCGCGGTCATGGCCTCGGCTACTTTGGTTCCATCCAGGGTGGCCTCGCCAAGAGCCGCATTGACCCCTTCCGTGTAACTCTGTCCGGTTTCCCGGCCAAGACCCGCAGCCAGGGCATCCGCTTCCTCACCAAGGGCCACCAGGGCCGCGGTCATCCCTTCCGTGGCGGCTGTTCCGGAGGCGCTCCAGTCCCCCATGCCCAGTGTTTCCGCAATGGTGGCAGGAACACTCAGTCCCAGTTCCCGGCACATCTCAAGGGTGACATCCGTCCCGTCATCAATGCCCCGGTACAGGTCCTGCATAAGCTGGACCGCCTCGACATAGAGATCGAAATCCTGATTTATGACGGAATCCCCGAAACCGGAGAAGATCAGGGCAGCTGCCGCCCGGATCCGGTCCTGTCCCGCCAGGAGTCCGGATTCCAGTTTTTCCGCCAGCACCAGAACAGAAGGAGAAGCATCAAACGAACCGGCCTGCTCCTCAAAGCCCGCCTGCACCAGGGTCACCCAGGCCCTGGCCTGCTCGGTTACCGTCGCCTGAGAAGAGCTGACCAGATTGGCCAGCATCTTTCCGGTGAACTTCTTCCCGTCTATCATGAACACCCGGGATTCCATCTCCCGGGACATGTCATCCATTTCAATGCCAAACCAGGAAAGGACGGCGGCCTTCACCCCGATAAAGAGTTCCCGCATGAACCCTTCCATGCCATCCTTGAGGGCTGTAAACGCTCCGGTGATGCCCTTGACCAGGTTGGCACCAATCTCCATGCCCGCAGGCACCCAGTCAAACCGGAGAATGTTCTCTGCCAGCATGCCGGCCAGTGAGCCGGCACTGGTCAGGGCATCTGTCACGTCACCCAGGAGCAGCTCCCAGATCCGCTTCCCGGCATCCACGATGGTGGCCTCGCCATCATTCCCCATGATGAGCCCGGTGATGAAATCCCCGGCCATCCGAGCTGCCGCAGTCATGCCGTCCAGGAGGGTCTGAAACAGCTTCGCGCCGATGTCTTTCCAGGACGCTTCGCCCTCATCCCCCAGATCCAGTAGCCGGGTCAGGAGCCCCCGCAGGCCTTCCATGCCCGTCGTAATGGCTTCGCCGATTTTGGCGCCCAGTCCCTGGAAGACAGACACGGATTCATCCCCGTCCGTCAGGATGTTGACCAGCGCTGTTTTGGCCCCATTCAGGCCGCTTTCCACATTTTCCCAGATCTGCCGGCCCAGGTCCTGAAAGCTGTCAAGGCCATCACTCAGGAACAGGCCCTCGAGAAACGCCGTGGCGGCATCAAAGCCGCTCTGGATCTTCTCCCAGACGTCGCTGCCCAGATTGGCCCAGTCCACAGACCCGTCCAGTCCCAGTGCGGTCACCAGCACCTGACTGGCAAACGAAAAGCCGCTCTGGATCAGCTCTGAGACCATCCGGCCCCGCTCCCGCCAGTCCGTTTCCTCGCCGAAGAGGAACCCTTCAATGATTCCTTTCCGCATGTCAAATCCGGATCGGATCTTCTCCGCCCAGGCCTTGCCCAACCCAGCCAGGTCCGGTTCGCTGTCCCCGAAGAACAGGCCGGTCAGGAAATTCCCGATGCTCGTTATGCCATTCCGCAGCGCTGTCCCGATCTGTCGTCCCAGGTCCTCCCAGTTCACCCCGCCTTCCGGCTTAAAGCGTTCCAGGAGGAAATCGCCAAGACCGGTGAGGCTGGTCTGGATCTTCTCCCGGATCTCCGCCCCCAGAGCCTGCCAGTCCAGTTCCTGAAACTTCTCCAGGATAGACGAAAGGCCATTGCCTGCAGCTTCCATTCCCTCCCGGATCCGGTCCATGATCTTCTGACCCAGCTCGCTCCAGTTTTCCGAGTCCGTGCTGCCCAGAATGAGTCCGGAGAGAAAGTCAGCAGACACGGCAAAACCGGACCGGATCCGCTCCCAAAGGGTTTTTCCGGCGTCCTGCCAGGTATTCCCTGAGAGTGCCGGTCCCAGAATGAGCCCGGACAGGAAATCTGTGAATCCTTCAAAGCCCGACCGGATCTTGCTGCCAATGGTCTTGCCAAGACTCTGCCAGTCCGTTTCCTTCAGGTCACCGAAGAGTAACTCAGTGCCAAGTGCCTTGAATCCGTCCCGGAGCCACTCGGAGATGCGAGCCCCCAGTTCCCGCATATCCGTTTCGCTGAATGCCTCCCCGAACAGGAGCTCGGAAAGACTCTTGCCCAGCGTGCTCAGGGCCTTGGTCAGCGCTTCGCCAAAGGCACTGAGATCCAGGTTCGCCAGAAAGTCCCGCACGCCCTCTGACAACTGGCCAAGGTTGGCCAGAACCTTCTTTGCCGCCTCGGCAAGTCCCGCCCCGATGCCGCTCCAGTCCGTTTCCTCAAACGCTTTCGAAAAGGCCTGCTGCAGCTGCGTCAGGGCCGAGCTGATCCGCTCAGGATCTGTGAAAGCCGTGAGAATGGAAGATACCATCTGCGCCATATCCGCCAGGACTTTGGGCATGGCCTGCGCCATTCCCCTGGCCAGTCCCAGAAGAACGGAGACGCCCATATCGAGTATCCCATCCATGTTCCGGCTGATCCCCGCACCCAGGGTGGAAATCACGGTCAGGACGGTTTCGGTCAGCACCGGCAAGAGGGTACTGGCTGCCTCAGAGATGGCCGACAGCATCCCCGGCATGGCATTTGAGATGGTTACGATATACGACTGCGCCTCAACCGCGAAACGGGACAGCTGCTCCGCGCCCCGGGCGCTCAGTTCCCGGATGGCCGTCTCAATCTTCCCGGCCCCGCGCTTTATGTACCGGCCGGATTCATCCATGGCCGGTCCGGCGGCGGTGGCAAAGTCCAGGAAGGTGAGACCGAAGACCCCGAGCCCGGCCGTCAGGGCACCCAGCGGGGTTACCATGCCGGCCAGGAAGGGCAGGAGGATCCCGAAGGCTTTCACCGCCGGTCCAATGGCCGCGGTAATGGCCAGGAAAGCCGCCGTCGCCTTCTGCACATAGGGTTCCGCGTTCCGGAAGCTGTCCACCAGATCCGTGAGTCCCTTCACTGCCTTGATCAGGGCACCCTCGATATAGGAAAAGAGGGTGATCTCCAGTCCCTCCACCGCCGACTTGAAAATCGTAATGGCGCCGGCCGCGTTATCCAGCCGGACATTGGCCATGTCCTCGGTGGCGTTGCCGCAGCTTTCAATGGCCGCCTGCAGGGACTGCACATCCTCCTCCGAGGAATTGAGCAGCGCCAGGAAGCCGGACATGCCGGTGGTGCCCGCAATGGCCGAGGCAAAGGCCGCCTTCTGGGTTTCCGTCATGGACTCACTGGCTTTGCGCAGATCCCCCATGACCTCGGACAGGGATTTCATGTTCCCCTCGGTATCCGTCAGGGTGATCCCGTACTCCGCCATGGCGGCTTTGGCCGCTTTGGGCGGATCTGCCAGACGCTTAAAGAGCGACCGGAGGGTGGTACCGGCCTGACTGGCCTTGATTCCCTGATTGGCCATGAGTCCCAGGGTCATGGCCACATCCTCCACGCTGTACCCCAGGGCACCGGCCAGCGGCGCCGCGTACTTGAAGGACTGTCCCAGCATTTCCACATTGGTATTGGAATTGGTAGCGGTGGCGGCCAGAACATCCGCGAAATGCTGAACATTGGAGATGCCGGTATCCACGGCTTCCCCGTCCCGGATCACCTTCCATGTCTCATCCGCCCGATAGCCAAGGGCTGTCATGGCATCTGTGACGATATCCGAGGTGGAAGCCAGGTCCGCGCCGGAGGCGGCCGCCAGGTCCATAATGGGCCGGAGGCCTGCCAGCATATCCTCGGTCTGCCAGCCAGCCATGGCCATGTACTGCAGCGCCTCTCCGGCCTGGGTGGCCGTGAAGCTAGTCTGGGAGCCGGCATCTATGGCCGCCTGCCGAAGGGCGTTCAGGCTGTCTCCGGTGGCGCCGGAGATGGCCTCCACCGCCGACATCTGAGAGCTGAAACTGAGACCGGCATTCAATGCGCTTTTGCCAAGACCGGCCAGAGGATCCGTCAGGGTGCGTTCCAGCATGGCACCGGCCGACATGGCCGTAGCGCTGATTCGGGAAAGATCGTCCTCGATCCCCATAACCGCTTTGGCAAAGCCGTCGGTATCCAGTGAAAATGTGGCAAACAGTTCTCCAACCTGCATCCCTGTTCCTCCTTCCCGGTCCGTATATGTTGTTTCCGTTTCTCTGCCCGCAGCAGACCGGGCCTGCCATTCTATACCCGGACCACGGAGGAGAAGAAATCTTCCGCTGCCTGCCGGGCATCCTCCGTCCCGCTTTCCGGCGGCTCGTCCCTGTCCCTCTCCTGGATGCGTCCCGCCACCGCCCCGTAAGGGGAAAGATTCCGGCACAGCACCAGGAATCGACGCCAGCTCATCCCGTCCAGTTCACGGAGAAGGTCGATCCCGTAATCCCGCCGGAAGTCCGCTTCAATGGCGTCAAAGAGGGACAGGAGATCTACTTTTTTCCCTTACGCCCCGGGAGAGAGGTGCGGGACTGCTCATCTGACAGTTCCTCGCTGTCCTCACCGCCTCCGTTGATCCGCTCAAAGCATTTCTGAACGAGCAGCACCAGGTCATCTGCAGACAGTTTCCCGGCCAGCCGGTCCATCTGATCCTCACCGAACAGCGCATCTGCCGCTTCAAACACCAGGCGGGTATATTCGGCGTTCCTGTCCGTTCCCCGCAGCCGTTCCGCCCTGGCCATCTTCAGCGGAACCAACGCCGGAATCACCGCCTTCACCTCATAGGTTTCCCCCAGAATCCGAACCGGAATGGTCCTATGTTCCTTTTCCCTCAGGAACTGATCAAAATCAAGCAGCTGTTCCTGCATGTTCTCCCTCCGATCGTATATTTGTACGGTTTTCGCCCTTTTCAAAGCAAGGCCAGAAATGAACCTGTCAACGTCCTGCCGTCCGGATAAATGATTCCCTGCTGCATCACCCTGCTCCGCATCCGGGCTTCCCGATTGGAAAGTCCTTTACCACAATCTTCCCCAAAATCCTTGTTGAGTGTGTAATTTTGTGTATAATAGAGAAAGACGAATGGGATGCAAAGTCATCGTCAGAAAATCCCGTATGCCCTGAAACGTCAGATCCCGGTGTCAGTGCCAGGAACAATGAACCGCCTGAATTTCACAGCCAGCCATCCTGTCCCGGTAAAGCGCCACGATTCCATCGAGTTCGACAGGCTTTGCACCCGGGACAGGCGAAAACCAGGGAAAGGATTCAACCTGCCCACCTCAGAGAGGAAACCTCACCGTGGTCCCCGTCAGAGTGTGGAAAGAGTGGGCCAGGTTTGCACCAGTTTGCCAAATCATTTTTCCTGTCAGGCCAACGCCGAAAGCCGAGGCAAGAGCAGAAGATATGGCCAGGTCTGCACCGGTTTATCTGATCATGTCCCGTCAGGCATACGGTGCCGAAAGCCACCAGAGCAAGATGAATGGAGGATGCCCTATGAGAAAAGTATATCCCGCGCTTCTAACCCAGAATGAATCCGGAGAATTCACCATCCGAGTCCCGGATGTAAACGGATGTGTTACGACCGGAAAAACGCTTGAAGAAACCCTTGACAACATCCGTGATGCTCTCGCCGGATGTCTCTGTTCTCTGGAGGACGCCGGTCAGTCACTCCCGGAGCCATCCACTCCTGCCGCTGTTGCAGATAGCCAGTCAACTGTGGTTCTGGTGGATGTTGATCCGCTGGAGTATCGAAAACAAACCGATACAAAATTCGTCCGTAAGAACGTATCCATGCCCGCCTGGCTGGCCTATATGGCAGATAAGCGCGGTTTGAACCGCTCCCAGATTCTCCAGGAGGCACTCAAGAAAGAGTTGCAGATCAACTGACCCGTTTCCACTGCCTTTGCCGCCCGGATCACTCCGGGCGGCTGCTTGTCGTCAGTCATTCAACTTTCTGACCCAGAGAGCTCCTTCCATGTTGCTTCTGCTTTCAGCATTGTTTGATAGGGGACATGATTTGACAAACCGGTGCAGACCCGGTCCACTCCTGTACCGTTGCTCAAATCTGGCATACGAGCACTTCGTGTCCGGCCCCCGCTTTAACCCGTAACCTGGTCTTTCGGCCCCGTGGTTGACCCTTTATTCGTACTCACACTAACGGACGCTGCGCGTCCGGCCCCCG
>JAFUBF010000347.1 GCA_017460325.1 Clostridia bacterium
AGCCAACCGTAAGCCGATCTGCTCGTAAATCGTTTTTTAAGGTCTACTTCGACCTTCCATTCGTCTTTCAAATTGTCCAGCTTGAACACTGCCTGATAGATTGTCCCCGGCACATCATAGGTGAAAGTGCCTTCTTCGGGAACTTTGATCAGGTTTTTCATGGCCTCCAGCATCTCCGGGACATGTTCCAGTGTACTTGTCAGGGGGTCTTCCTTCATGCTGAGGGTTGCGTTCAGCTGTTCCTCCGCATCTGTTCCGTACAGCTTGTTGGGAAAGATTGAATAGAGGTGGAACGGCTCTGTAAAATGCCCGTTCTCGTCCATCCGGGCATACAGATTGATCTCATCGTCTCTGTTACTCCCGAATCCGTCATCGTCCTCCCAATAACGTCCATCCGGTTTAATCTGCCAGATCAGAGCATACTGGTCATCCAGTTTCTTGATCTCTGAACGAAAGCGAATCATTTGCCACGGAATACCACCATTGTACAGAGACACAAGATCCGGATAAGCGAATCCCGGGAAATCCAAAATAACCCCGTTATCGTCCACAATGACTTTTCTGACGCCCGTGCGGGAGTTTTTCATGTATACTTCCGCAATCTCGTCAGAATGCCTGTACAAGTGATTTCCATAAGTGACCATTTGATTGAATTCCATATCCTCAATGCTCATTATCGTTTCCTCCTTCTGTTTTCAGTCATCGTCCGATCTTTTGTCGTTCACAAACATCTCAAAACCAGGCAGATTCGATGGAACACCACACGTCATAAAAGTCGCACGTACGATGTGCCCAGGAAAAGGCGGTGATCCTTCACCCCTACCCTATGGGAAGTCTCACAAAAGCAGAGAAAAGAGTAACTCAGTCAGACTCCGGATTCGTCGAAACTGGTTGACGTCAAGTCGCAAAAGAGTACACTTCACGCATGAGATGCTGTGCGTCATGTTCGGTGCCTGTTTACAGGAGCTGTCGCACGGTGTCCCGAAGGGCTTATCTCCGTGATGGCGTCCGCTTGCTGATTCTTTCATCACGGGAGCATTTTTTTGCCGTATTCCAGGAAATCAAATATCCTGATGAGAAATGGAGTGCAGTACGAACCTGACCATCCATTAGAATATCTTCCAGGATTATCCGGAAAACATCAATGGAGATATTTTCTGACTGCTGCGCACGCAAAAGCCGGAAAACTCTTGCATAATTTCTTTTTTCCTCTGTCCATATCTGCATTGCATTTCTACCAGCAGTTGCCGTTCGATTCATTATGTGATGCCGAATTCGTCCATCCATTCGGCGCTAATATCGTTAAGATCCGAGTTAACGCCAAAATGAATGATTAACTCGGCGCTAATGCCGCTAAAAAATGAGTTAGCACCAAAATGAAAGATCAATCCGGCGCCAACTCAATTCTCCTTTACCCTGGCGCCAGTTATTTTGGATTCTATCCGACGAACCCAGCCTTGAAGATTCTTTTTCGCTGTAAGGGAGAATATGACTTTAAGAGGACTTTGTTTGCGCTCCTCTTCCATCTCCACCCTGTCAGGTACCGTCCATTTCCGTTAATCTGTCCTCCCTGGATCATCCCCCGTACACTCCCGGTTTTGTCTCATTGAGACATGCGATCTGTCCCGCAGTATTGCGAATAAATCAGGGCGTCCGGTTTCCTCCTGCATGTTCGTATAATGAAAGACCCGTTCACCTGAGGCAGGTATTCGAGACTCCAATGCAGGCTCGCGGATTCTTCCGGTCAGTCCCCTGACCTGCTCACCTCCGGGAATGGCTTCTCACATTCCATTAAGGCAGATTCTCTTTTCTGATTATCTGTTCTGCTCCGGCATGAACAGGAGATCCCGAACAACAGGCAGGTGCGATTCCAGCAGTTCCTTTTCACGCTGAGTCAAAGACGCATTCCAAATCTCATCCGCATGTTCCACGGCAAAACGGAAATGCTCGATATCCCCTGCGGGGATCAGCGTATCCGGCCCCATTGTCCGGGCGTACTTCATGGCTGCCAGAAGCATTTCGGACTGCGTATCCGGATCAAAGGGCTTGCACCAGCTTTTGGGCCAGCGGCTGCGCAGTTCATCGTCATCCGGACCAAAGCCACGTTCGATCATGGATTTCATTCCGAGCACGCCCATGTTGCGCTCTCTGGCTTTCCGAATGATTTGATCACCATAGCCGATCGCCATGTTCATCTGCCAGTTCGTCGGGAACAGTACGGTATCGAAATCAAACAATTCCAACGCCTTCAGCGCCGCACCTTCACTGTGAGCCGTAATCCCAAGGAAACGGGCTGTTCCGCTCTTCTTCAGTTCCTCCATCAGGCGCATTACACCATCTGGCGCGAAGGCGCGTTCCACCTCTTCAATGCTTCCAAGCGCATGAAGCTGATAGATGTCGAAATGATCTGTGTGAAGGAGTTTCAGGGAGCGCTCAGCGTCCCTGGCAGCGGACTCATAATCCCGCCATCTGGTTTTGCAGGCGAGCGTAATGTTCTTCCTGATACCACGCAGGGAATTACCCAGCTTTTCCTGGGCGTCACCGTACCTTGGTGCAACATCAAAGTAGTTGACTCCGGCTTCCAGCGCAGTTGCCACATAATCATCGGATGCCTGCTGTCCGTCACCGGAGTATGTATAGTTGGCGAAATCGCTCATGG
Organism: Clostridia bacterium; assembly: GCA_017460325.1. Taxonomy (GTDB): domain Bacteria; phylum Bacillota; class Clostridia; order Christensenellales; family Aristaeellaceae; genus Ventricola. Next base: position 2,660 of record JAFUBF010000347.1, read on the forward strand.
TGGACACAATCCCGCCATAGGCGATGGCAGACACCTTCAAGCCGGTTCTGCCCAGTCTGTTCTGTCTCATGGTGCATCCCCCTTTCCCTCTTCGCTTTCTTTGATCATCCCGGCAGAAAAACCGCAGCGCCGACCTGTCTCAACAATCCGTATTCCTGGTCAGAATTCTGGTCTTTCCGGCTTTTTTGCATCCGATCTTCGCTTTCTTTTAACGCTGTCTTTTGATCCGACGGGTCTGCCAAGTTTCCTGGGATCATCTGCATCTCTGTTCTTACTTTTTGAACCAACAGGGCGCCCTCTGGGACGTTTTATCGGAGCTGTTCCCTGTTCTGCCTGTATCTGAGCTTCTCTCTCCCGCTCAAGTGTCTTCCTGTTTTTTGATCCGGCAGGTCTTCCCGCTTTTCTCTTAACCGGTTTTGACTCCTGCGGCTCGTCACTTTTGCCTTGTTCTGCTTTACCTTTGTTATTCACCGCTTCTGAATCGTCTTTCCATCCCTGCGCTTCGTCCATCTTTTCAAATCGTTTTGCATCTGCTTTTGCACGTTCCGCCCCTGTCTGCACATCCGTAATCGCCAGCTTTCCCGGAAACACTTTTCTCTTTGAGCAACTGTCTATGTATCCTTCTCCGATAACCGGAAAAAGGCGTCCGGCTTTTCTCAGGATCGTATTTGGAATATTGATTCCAAATGCCCTGTAATACGCTTTAACCTCTTCCGGCGCAACTGCAGGAACAATCTCACCATCCCAGACAACGGCACAGTACATCTGCAATGTCCGAAAAAACACTTCCGGACTCGGGTTGAATCCCGGCGTCCGTGTTGTCTCAGCCTGAATCAACTCCGTGCTGTGTTTCCTGTCTTCGATTGGAACGGCACTGTCCGACCGGCCATGTTCTCTATCTGCACGTCCAGGACGGATGGACGCGTGGGAAAAACTGATACTTTTAAGCAGATTCCTGACAGCTCCCGTCAGGAATGTGGCAATGAATGAAAGCAAAGCATGACCGTATATCGTTTCCGTCGTATACTCAGGGACAGTTGTCAGCTTCCCATAGCTTCTGATGTAGTCAAAGAACGGTTCAATCATCTGACGCGTATCGTACATGGATAATGCGTTTCTTTCAGAAACATCTGACGTGGTCACAACGGCAAAAATCCCAGGTCTGTCAAAAAGCCGGAGTCGCTCCTCAGGCGTCTGGCGCTTAGAATTCTCCGCCTTCGTCAGGTGGTCTCCCTTACCGGGATACACCTGCAGATTCCTGCACAGAAAGATATATCCTGTCCTGTCCTCTCCGGTATCTTTTGCTTTTCCAACAAAAGAAGGAATCTTTATCACCTTTGCCGGATGACCGTTAACCTCTGTCACGTGCTCGGACGATGCATCCATGAGTTCTGCGTAGTGATTCTTAAGCACTTCGTCATAAAGATCATACGCCGGACTCAGCCGTGTCATAAAGTCCCTTCCTTCGAATACCAGAGGTTCCATCACGGAATAGCCGTTATCTCCTGCTTTTCCAACAACGCAGTGAAGCCTGCACCCCGGCAGTCCCAATTGATGAAGATCATTTTGAATTGCGGAAAGATCGACAACGTCCCCCGGAATCACATCGTAGTAAATCGGAAGGCCGGTAGATTTCCGAACAACAGCAATCACCCAAAATTTCCTGTTTCCTGCGTCTTCGTGTCGGCTGGCATCGGCGACCGGGCTCCCGCCTCCTTTAGTGTTGCCTTGGCTTTCGGCACCGTATGACTGATAAGGGACACTATTTGACAAACCGGTCATGACCGGGCCCGCTCCCATCCTGTCGATCATTACATAATAATTATCTTCTGCTGTCTCTTTGCAATAATCAATATGTGCAGTCAGAAAGATCGTTCGTGCCTTTGGTTTTCCGATTGAGGCATAGAATTCTGAAAGAGATTTTGATCCGAATTCTGCCTCGGGATATAAGAAGCGGGCATATGAATTTCCATACCAGTACTCAGCAGGTAAATCAGATGCATGACTGAGAAGGTAGAACTGAATCCTTGTGAACAACGTATCCTGCCCACGTAAAGGAACACTCCCAATCACTTTGTCATACCCTGTGCACGACAGCAGACGGAACAGGAAATAACTCCCGCCAAAGGTACAAATTGTATTCTTCGGATGCATTTGCCGGTTCTGAGAATCCGTATACGGAGGGATCTCCCCCGGACCCAGTGCTGTTCTCCGCAATCCAACAGGATCAAAGCGATAGAAGCCCACCCCACGTTTATAAAAAATCAGTCTTTTACGATCGATCACCTTCCCAAGGTAGAACTGTCCTTCCTTTCGTGGACCGCTTGATGTGTTTATGCTTTTACCTGTCCATTGTGCCACATCGGTCCCGGCGCTGTTCTTATAATAATGAATTCGGGCCATATACTCCACCTGACAGTTAACATTATTTGCATATTATGTTAACTGCAATTTGATTTTTTGTCAAGAATTATTTTTTGGTTCTTTCTTCAGGACAGCCAGTTTACATAGGGATTCACTGCTTATCCCCGAATAAAAAAATCGCCCGGAAAATTCGCGGGCAATTAACATTCCGGGGATCACGTAAAAGCCTAATACTCGGGCAATTCCAACATTGTGAATTCAGCCATTCCCTTTCCTTGCAAGTAACTGTCTCAGCTCATCCGGTGTATAGTATCCGTCCTTCCTGCTATGCAGCGCCGTATGGCAGTTGGAACAGACCGGGATCAGATCCCGGACCGGATCAACCACATATTCCTCCCGGATTTCACTGAGGGGGACAATGTGATGCACCTCGATTTTCCCGGCGAAATCTTCCCCGTAGACGCTGCCGAAATCAAAGCCGCAAATCTGACAGGCCGTGCCATAATGCGCGATGCACTTTCTTCTTGCCTTTCCGTTCCGTTCAAATCGGGTGGCACGTACGCTGATTTCTTTTCCGTCCTCCAGATGATCCGGCTCCATCAGTTCAGGAAACGGCCGGATCCGGTAGCTGTGATCGTTTAGCCAGTGACGGAGTTCCACCTCAAAAAAGGGCAGCTCAAAATCAAAGATTTCATCCAGTGCAAGACGTGCCCGGTCCGTATCCATTCCAACCGTGTATTCCCACTGACGCACAGCAATAATCCCCTTCTCATCCGGAACATCTGCTGCCCCGGATGATTTGAGCAGTTCTGCCATGTGTTTTTTCTGCGACTGATTCAGTCTGGATGCACTCAGCGAAAGTTGGAAAAGTAGCTTTGTTCCGTCGTTCTTTATCTCATACTGCAGCAGGTATCCGGTTTTCCACGCACCGGTTTTCCTCTTCTGTATCGGCAGCAGATTTTCGAGTGTCTGTGTCGTGAAACGTATCACTCTTTTCCCGGAACACAGATTCCTGGAAAAATGGATTTCCGGCTCCAGTTCACATCTTCCCGCAATAATATCGCCCAGCAGCTGCTGCTGAATTTCCTTTTTCATGTCCATGCTTTATCCCTGTTTTTCTAGTGCAATCACAACACCGTACGGTTCCTTTACAGACAGATTCTCCGCCCGGTCAAAAACGACCCATATGTTTCGGTACGTGCGCGGTCTTGGAATATCCGTTTCGCCAAAGCCATCCGTAAAGTAAATCATCAGGGCATCCCTGAAATATCGGTCATGATTGATGTATTCAATTGCCGGCGTAAAGGATGTTCCGCCGCGTCCTGAAACCTTTTTCTGAACGTCTGCGGGTTTCGCAATCCGATATGCACGCCGGACTCTGGCATCGCTCTCGATCACGGTTACCTCATGTTTCCGCCTCGCCAGAATCTCAAAAATCTCACTGATGATCTGTCCGATCATCTCATCGCTGACGGAGGCAGATGTATCCATCACAACAACGATTTTCAGGACCTTGTCGTCCATTCGGCCCGACAGGTCGAAACGTGCCGGCTGCCTCCGGTTCAGCCGTGTCCGGGTTCTGCGTTTATCCGCCGAAATAGTTCCCACATACCTTTTCAGAATCTGCTGCCAGGTCAGTTTCGGAGGGCGGTTGATCTGCTCCACCTGGGACATGAATTCCCCCGGCATCAGGCCTCTTGCCTCATCATTCATCATGTCAACCGCTGCATTGATCAGTTCACGGACCAGTGCGGCGGTATTTTCGGCATCCCCGTCCGTCTCCCAGTCATGATCCGCCAGCGAATCCACCCGGTCAGCTGTTACTACCTCCGGATCATTTGCATGCCCGCCCGTATCCGGTGTCCCATTTCCTGCCTCTTTTTTCTTTTCCATCATCCGTTCCGGCTGGTTCTGTTTCCACTCATCCGGAATCGGTTTGTTTCTGATCCGTTCAAAGTAATACCGGTAATTTTCCGAACGCGCGACTTTTCCCAGATCGAACATTTCCGCCAGCACATCGGATGTAATTCCTCCATCCGGCTCCCGGATATACTTACTGTTCCGTCTTTTGATCTCATCATTGAGCCGGTCATTGACTGCCGCATCCGCTGCAAAGTTAAACTTCAGCATCAGGTCTGCATCATCCTGCCCAAGACGTACCATTTCAGAGGGATGATTGAAAACAATATGATCGATTTCATGACAGACAATATAGAGAATCTCTTTCAGGGGAAACTTGCAGAGAAGCAGCGGATTACTCTCAAAGACAGGCGGAAACTCTCTCAGAACGATTCCTGCAATCTCATTCCCTGAAAACGTCGCGCGGAACGTCAGGTTCATCAGGATGAATCCGTAATACGTGTCACGCTCGGAAAGAAGAAACAGCCGGATCAGTTCCATCATCCGATGAAAATCCGTGTCGATTTCATCCATGACCGGCTGCTCTGTTTCCCCGCTCTCCACCCTGCGGATGTTGTCCCTGATCCGGATCAGGATTGCGCTGATATCCCTGTCCATCACTTACTTCCCTCTATGGCCGCACGTGTCTCATCTGAAAGGTCCAGCATTTCAATCAGATCCTGTTCAAACACATCGTACAGCATCTCAATCAGCATGTTCCCGTCATCGGTCTTTACGGTGGAAAGGTTCTGTGCAAACAGCAGTCTGGCGGATGAATCCAGATTCCGGACAAAGACGGACATCTGCTTCTTCGCCTTTTTAAACCCTTCCTTGTCCAGCATCATGAACTCAATATTTTCTTTCAGATACTCAAGGAGCAGGTCACAGGTCTGGATGATCTTGCCGGAGGACATGCGTTTCATCTGTTCACAGGTCTTGGTCAGACTGATGTCATCTGCAAAGATTTCCTCCGGCATAATGGCCCTGGTTTTGGCCACCATGCTGGCAAAAAACATCGTCGCAACACTTGATCCAAGCTTGGCTGAGACCAAACTCTTCTTGTCTTTTTCAACGACTTTCGGGTCGTTTTCCGTCTCAGTAAAGTACATGCGCAGCTGCGGTTCACTGGCCAGCAGGGTATCCACCATATCCCATCCGCGGGGCGACGGTGTCGGCTTTTCGTCATCATCAAGTTCTTTATCGCTGGCCGAGAGACATTTGGGATTGTCTTTGATGAAGTTCAGAATACTCGGCGAAATTCCGGCCTTTTTCCCATAGCTCAGCCACTCCCTGGCATTATCCCCGACCCTGATCTTGATAAACCGGTCCAGCTGTGCAGGATCCATCTCATTGGTCGCATAGATGCTGTTCTGGGTACTGGGGTTCATAGCTCCAACGAAGAAAACCCACCACGGGAAACAATACCCGTTCACGCTGCGCGTCAGAAGGATATTCATCAGCTCTTTGTAAACGGTATTCTCCGTACGGTTGATTTCATCAATGAAAATGATCACCGGCCGTACCGTTCGGTTCATGATGGCCTGAATCTTTTCCTCCGCCGTCAGGTCATTCTGCGCGTATCTGTTTTCATCCCCCAGGAGCGCACTTTCCTGCCCCGGTCCATGCGTTCCTTCAAAGAGACGCCTTTCTTCATTCTGGATGCGCTCCACCGCGTAATACGGAAGGAAGCGAAAACGGATCTGTCCCTGCTCATCCCTGTACTGATAGGGAAGCCCGGTAATTTCCCCTTCCTTGAGCGTTCCTCCCTCAATGGTAATACAGATACCCCCCAGTTCTTCCGCGATACTTTTCAGCATGGCAGATTTCCCGATCCCGTGCTTTCCCGAGACCAGCGGCGTGATCGCAAGATCCTTCTTCTCGGTGACCAGGTTCGCCAGTATGGCCCGTTTTACCAGCCTTTTTGCCTCATTGATGCTTATCATACTTTGACTCCTTTGATGCGAAGGAAGTTGCTCAGCATTTTCGAGCGAAGTGTTTTGATCCGCCAGGGATTCACGCCTCTGGTGAGGACGGTTGCCGCATCCAGTTCCGAGAAATGCTTGATGAAGAAGTTCTCCGAAAAACGCTGATGCAGGGCAATCGCCTTTGGATCCAGCACGCTGAAATAGTGTTCCAGGAACTCTTCACTGAACGGGATACAGGCCAGCATGGCATTCAGTTCCACATCCTTAAAGAGCGTAAAGTGCGCCACCACGAAATCCTCGTTGATGACTTTTGACTCCCTGACGTACTTTTTAAAGAGCGACCTGTATTCCCGGTCCCTGCGCATCCGCTCCAGATCGACTGCGATGATTTCCTCATCAGAAATATTTGAAAAGGACTGGATGACACTCGTCTTCTCCCTGGGGGTATCCGCCGCTTTCCCTCCGGAACTGTCCCCCGTATTCACTCCCGGTGAGCCTGAGGTTTTCTCCTCGGATGCATCCGATGTCTCCGTTCCGGAATCGTCCGAAGTTTTCTCCTCAGAATTGTCCGAATTCCTCTCCTCGGGTATGTGAATCTCGTTAAACCTCAGGCTCCCACCCCTGGTCATTCCCTTTCCTGCCCAGTTGGTCAGTTCACTGATCAGCTTTCGGCATTCGGCAATGTATTCTGCCTCGTACTCCCCTGTATCCAGTTCCGTCCGAAGAAGATCCATTTCCTCTGGCAGCAGGTCCTTTCCGTTTTCCCTGAGGATCCCAAGTACATCCATTCTCTATCCCTCGTCCAAGAGCAGTACCTTTTCCGGTGCTGCTGATTCAGTCATCCGAATTGTCCCACTGATACACCAGGACATGCCGGTATACCTCTCCACTCGGAGATTGCCCATCGTCCAAACTGGCAATCACTTACAGACTCTCTTCGTTCCCGGAATTTACACAACCGTTTTGTGGAGTCCGTTGATCAGCTGCTTGACATAATCAAATTTCTCCGCACCAAACAGGCCCACAATATCCACATCACAGAACGGACTGACTTTTTGCAGATCACTGGCCGTTATATCTCCATTCTGCCGTGCATATTCAATGATCTGCATCATAAAGGTCAGCTGCATCTCATCCAGCACACTGTCATTCAGGAACGAACCGAACTTCGTCTGAATGGCCGAGTCATTAATGCCGGTCTGAATCCGCAGGAAAGGCAGAATCGGCATCTCCCCGGACCAGGTGTTGTACTCTGCCAGCGATCCGAGCTGG